>CAZCFC010000073.1:0-1056 GCA_964497815.1 uncultured Cypionkella sp. | reverse complement strand
GGGTTTGACGCGCTGCAGATCCGCATGCAACAAACGCCGATGGGGGCTTTGCTGCCCTATCAGGTGTTCCTGATGGCGCCCTATGTGTTGTCGATTCTGGCGCTGATCGTGATGTCGCGGCGGGCCGAAACCCCGGCGGCACTGATGGTGGCCTACAACAAGGGGGAACGGTGATGTTCGATCTGATCATCCGGGGCGGCACGCTGCCCGATGGCGTGGTGGCCGATATTGGCATCCGGGGCGACAGGATTGCCGCTGTGGGCCGGGTCAATGCCGAGGCGGGGCGGGTGATTGATGCCGCGGGCGATCTGGTATCCCCGCCTTTTGTCGATCCGCCTTTTCACATGGATGCGACGCTGTCCTACGGTGTGCCAAGGGTGAACGCCTCGGGTACGCTGTTGGAGGGAATCTCGTTGTGGGGCGAATTGCGCGATCTGGCCAGCGTGGATGACATGATCACCCGCGCCGTGACCTATTGCGACTGGGCGGCCTCGATGGGGCTTCTGGCGATCCGCACCC
Organism: uncultured Cypionkella sp.; assembly: GCA_964497815.1. Classification (GTDB taxonomy): domain Bacteria; phylum Pseudomonadota; class Alphaproteobacteria; order Rhodobacterales; family Rhodobacteraceae; genus Cypionkella. The sequence goes on along the minus strand of CAZCFC010000073.1, from coordinate 537 downwards.
ATGTTGACACCTCGCCCGACCATCTGCGCGGGGTTGAGGCGATGCTGGAGGTGAAACGCCGGGTGGCAGCCTATATCGACCTGCAACTGGTGGCCTTTCCACAGGACGGTCTGTACCGCAGCAAGACCGGGCGGGCCAATGTGATCCGGGCGCTGGATATGGGCGTTGATGTCGTTGGCGGCATCCCGCATTTTGAACGCACCATGGCCGAAGGGGCCGGTTCGGTGCGGGATATGGCGCAACTGGCGGCGGACCGGGGCCTGATGCTGGATCTGCACTGCGACGAGACAGACGATCCGATGAGCCGCCATGTCGAGGTGTTGGCGGCCGAGGTCACGCGGCTGGGACTGGGCGCGCGGGCGGCGGGCAGCCATCTGACCTCGATGCATTCGATGGACAATTACTATGTGTCCAAACTGCTGCCCTTGATTGCCGAAAGCGGCATGGTGGCGATAGCAAATCCGCTGATCAACATCACCTTGCAGGGGCGGCATGACAGCTTTCCGAAACGGCGCGGCCTGACGCGGGTGAAGGAAA
>CAZCFC010000072.1:0-11673 GCA_964497815.1 uncultured Cypionkella sp. | reverse complement strand
CGGCCTGACCGCGCCGCACAAATGTGCCGACCACCCTGACGGGCCCCCGGTTTTGCCACCTCTGACGTGCGCTGCCGTTCTGCCGGGGCTGGCACCAGCGGCTAAATTGCCAGTCGGTTTATCTGGTGCAAACGGTTGGACAGGTTCAGGATTTCGGCGTCGGTGGTTGCCGTGTCCCAGTTCCGTGCCGCTGCAATCACCCGCGCAATGGCGGCAAGGTCTGCGGATGTCAGCCCGCCTTCGATCGCAAGGCTTGTGCGGCGCTGAACAAGATCGGCCAAGGTGATGACGTCTTGCGTGCGGGCAATCCAGTCAATTTCGGCAAGACTGGTATCGGTGCGATGCGGCAGGCGGTCGGTGTCGGTCCAGACCGTTTGATGTGCAAACAAGCCGACAATACTTGTGCCATAGCGCGCGAAAAGTTGCGCGACACGGGCGGCGGTCAGCCCGGTTTGCGCCGCCATCTGCGTGACATAGGCCGCAGTATCGGCGGGGTAATCCTTGCCGCCGCCAATGCCCAGCGTTTGGGTGGACACACGTCGCACGCGGCCCAGTCTGGCCAGACAGCTGTCGGCCACCTCCTCGGCAAAGCCCCGGAAGGTTGTCCACTTGCCCCCCACCAGCGAGATGATGGGATAGGGGCGCGCGGCGGTGGGCTCTTGCGTGGGGGTCGAATGGTCACGGCTGATCAGGCCGGGATTGGCGGCATCGGACGCGGGCAAGGGGCGGATGCCCGAGTAAACATAGGTGATCTGGCTGCGGTCAAAGGCAAAACCCGGCAGAAGGGCGCGCAGGCTGGTCAGGAAATAGTCGATCTCATCATCTTCGCAGCGCACCGTGTCGGGGTCTGCGGCCTTGATGTCGGTAGACCCGACCATGGCTTTGCCAAGATAATCATAAACCAGCAGGATGCGACCATCGTCGGCCTCAAAATAGATCATCTGACCGTTCAGGGCCTGCAGAAGGTCGGGGTGGTCCAGCAGGATATGCGAGCCTTTGGTCCCGCCGATCAGCTTGGTTTCCGCCCCCAAAACGGCATTCACCCGGTCAATCCAGGGGCCTGCGGCGTTGATCACGATGCGGGGGCGCAACGTGAAACTTTCGCCCTGATGCGTGAAGGCAAGACGATCGCCATCGCACCCCGCAAGATCGGTGTGGTTCAGGGCAACCGAGGCCGGGTTGGCCGCCATGCCATCGGCCAAAAGTTCCCATACCAGACGTTCGGGGCGGCTGATCTTGGCATCGTAATAGGTGCCCGCCGCCACGATGCGCGGGGTCAGTTGCGGAATTTGGCGCAGCGCACGCGCGCGGCCCAACATCCGGTGGCGCGGCATCACATTGCGGCGCGAACCGTAGTGATCATAGATCGAAAGGCCGATTTTCAGCAGCAACGCACCTCGGCTGCGCGGTGCCGTGGTTGATCCGAACAGGGTGCGCAGGGCCGCAAAGCTGCCCTTGGCCCACGAGAAGATCGGGATCATCGTCAGCAAGGGTTCAACGCAATGGGGGGCGTTGCGCAGCAGCAGGTTGCGTTCCAGCGTTGATTGCGCAACCAGCCGAAACTCGCCCGTTTCCAGATACTTGAGCCCGCCATGTATCAACCGGGACGGGGCCGCCGAGGTGCCCGAGCCGTAATCGTGCTTTTCAATGATGGCACAGCGCACGCCCTGTTCGCACAGGTCGCGGAACAGGCCGGCTCCGTTGATACCCGCGCCGATGATCAACACATCGACGCCGTTTTCGCACAGGTCTTGCAGGGGGGGCGTCACTGGGTCAAAGCCTCGATTTCGGGCCACAAGGGGGCAAGGGTTTCAGACAGTCGACAGTGCAACTGAAAGCGTTTTTCATATTGCGCGCTGCGGGCGGCATCGGGGATGTAGACCTGTCCCAATTGCGTCACGTCCCGGGGATCGTGCAGCGGCGAGGCGTAAAGCCCGACAGCCGCCCCTGCGCACAGGGCGGCCCCCCAGGCGGCGGCTTCTTCGGTTTGGCTGGTGGTCACAGGCATCGCCAGCACATCGGCAAACATCTGTGCAAAGGCCGGGTTGCGGGCCACGCCGCCGGTCAGGCGGGCCTCATGCACCGCAAAGCCCGCGCGCAGGGCGTCAATATGGACGCGGTGATTGAACACGATCCCCTCCAGCACCGCGCGCAGCATGTCGCCGCGATTGTGCCATCCGCGCAGGCCAAGGAAGCCAGCACTTGCCTGCGGCCCATGCGGCGAGCCGTAAAGGTAGGGGTGGAACAGAAGGGTCGAAGGCCGGGACAAGGCATCGTTGATCTCGGGCGCAAGCGCGGCGTGGATGGCACCACCCTTGGCCGCCAGATCGGCAGCGCACAGCGTTTCCAGAAACCAATCGTAATTGGCGGCAGAGGCAGGCGACAGCGCCATGTTGTTCCATTGCCCCGGCTGGATTGCGTTGCGGCACAGCCAGCGCGGATCGGTCTGCGGGTGGTCCGACACCACTTCGTTGATCGAATAGGTGCCAGCCACAATCGCCACCACGCCGGGGGCATGGCCTCCGATGCCAAGCGCCGATGCTGTCACATCATGCAGTCCTGCCGCCACTGGCGTGCCAACGGCAAGCCCGGTCAAAGCGGCGGCCTCGGGTGTCACATGGCCGACGATGGCAGCGGGATCGGCTACGGGGGGCAGGGCGGGCAGCAGGGCCTCCAGCCCGAAAAGGCGCAGGGCCTTGGGCGTGTAGGTCTGGGTCCTGACATCGGTAAAGGCGGTGCTGGCCTCGGTCCGGTCGGTGCCGATCGTGCCCGTAAGGCAAAAGCGCAGCCAGTCCTTGCAGGCCAGGATATGCCCGATCCGTGAAAACCGGTCCGGTTCATGATCCCGCACCCACGCCAGCAGGGCAGCAGGCGAGCAGGCAGGCGGGACTTGTCCGGTCAACGCCAAGGCTGCATCGGCCCGGTCGGCCCATCCCGCGGCGATGGCACCGGCGCGGCTGTCCAGTGACAGGATGCCGGGGCCAAGCGGGCGTTTTTCATGGTCCAGCAGGTAAAGCCCGTCGCCATGCGCGGTGGCCGCGACAGAGATGATATCGCTGGCCGGGCGGCCCGATAGGCCTATGGCCTCGGCAATGGCGTCGGCGGTGGCGGACCAAAGCTGCGCCATGTCGCGTTCCACATGGTGGGGTTTGGGCACGATCTGCGGCACACGCCGCCGCGCCACAGCCAGAACGGTGCCGTCCGCGTCAAAGATCACGGCCTTGGTGACGGTCAATCCGTTGTCGATCCCCAGAAGGCTTGGCATGGCACACCCTTTCCAAGGTCAGTCTGTATCAATATCCGGGCGCAGGCCGGGCTGATCAGGGGCGATCACCACATTTATGCCACGGCTGCGCATGCGTTGCACATGTTCTGCAGGTGTTGCCGCATCGACGATCACCACGTCAAACTCTGTCAGCGCGGCAAAACTGTGCAACGCGCGCCGCCCGAACTTGGTGTGATCGGCCAGCAAGATCCGCTTGGCCGCGCAATCAAACATCGCGCGCTTGGCTTCCACCATGTCGGGCGATTGGTGAAACACCATGTCATCGGTGATCGCGGACATCGACATGAACAAGGTGTCGGCGCGCAACCTGCTGATGGCGTTGATGGTCATCCGCCCCATGAAGGCGCTGCACCAGTTGTAATACTGCCCACCCAGACCCAGCAGGGTCAGATCGCGGATGTCGTTCAACGCATTCATCAGGATCAGGGAATTGGTGATTGCCGTCAGCGGCACTTTGGCAGGCAACAGCGCAGCCATCTGCAAGACCGTGGTGGAATCGTCAAAGAAGATCGCCTGACCGGGTTCGACAAACTGCATCGCGGCGGCGGCGATGGATTTCTTCTCGGTCGCCTGACGGCTAAAGCGGTACACGTCGCTGGATTCGATCAGGCTGGAGGGGGCCGCCGATACAATTCCGCGCGTCTTGCGCAACAGGCCGCGCGCCACCAATTCATCCAGATCGCGGTGCGCTGTCATCAGGCTGATGCCGAAACGGTCGGTCAGATCCTCGATCCGCATGGCACCTTCGGCCATCACCGCTTCGGTGATCAACTGGCGGCGGGCCAGTTGGCGCGCGTGGCGGCTGTCGGTCGGCAATGTCTCGGTCATCAGCCGATCCATGGCGCCGACCGGTTGTTTCAGAACGGGGGGGATCAGATCAGACATGAATGCGCTCCTCCCCCGGTGATATAGCGATGTCGGTTGTGAAATCAAAAGCTTTGCAGGGGGGCAGGGGGCGCCGTTGCCAGCGCCCCCCTTGGTCGATTACTGCGACAGGGTGAACGGAGCGGTGTAGTTCGCCACGTTGTCCTTGGTGATCAGCAGGCAGTCAAACAGCTGCTTTTCGGTCGCGGCACCCGTTGCACCGGTTTTGATAAAGTTGTCAGCCTGCTTTACAGCTTCGGCCGAGAACACGGCGACGGGCTGCAGCACGGTGTATTGCATTTCGCCTGCCACGATGGCCGCGACTGCATCGGGCGAGCCATCAAAGCCGCCGACCTTGACGCTTTCCAGCTTGCCCGCTTCTTTCAGCGCGGCAATCGCGCCCAAAGCCATCTCGTCGTTGCCAGCAATCACGCCGATGATGTCGGGGTTCGACTGCAGCATGGACTGCATCTTGTCGTGGCCCTTCGTGCGGTCCCAGTCAGCCACTTCCTTGGCGGCTTTGGTCAGGTCGGGGTATTGGGTCAGCACGGTTTCATAGCCGTTCGAACGGGTTGCGGCGTTATTGTCGGCCGGGTTGCCGAAAAGCTCGGCGTATTGGCCGGTCTCGCCCACCGAAGCCACCCACTGTTGCGCGCCCAAAGCCGCACCCTGTGCGTTGTTGGACACCAACTGTGCCTTGGCCAGACCCTCCTTGTTGATCTCGGCGTTGACCAGGATCACCGGGATACCGGCGTCAACGGCCTTTTGCACCGCGCCGATGGAGCCATCGGCGTTCGCCGGGTCAAGGATGATCGCGACCGACTTGTTGGTGATGGCGGTGTCGATCATGGTCGATTCCGCGTTGGTGTCGCCCTTGTGGGCGGAAACGGTTGCGGTGTAGCCCAAGCTTTCGGCGGTTGCCTTGGCGGTTTCGCCTTCGGTGAACCAATAGGGGTTTGCCGGGTCGTTGACGATGATGGTGATCAGGCCCTCGGCCCAGGCCGAACCGGCCAGCAGTGCGTTGATGGCGACAGCGGCCAGAAGGCTGCGTTTGGTAATTTTGAACATTAGTCTCTCCCTTGGTTGGTCAGTATGTAGATGCCGGAATATCGGCGGGCTATCCGCAGGGGCAAACCCCTGCGGGGTAGGTCTGGATCAGCCGGCAGCCTTGGCGCGCGGCTTGTATTGGATCGAATTCAACAGCACGGCCAGCACGATGACGGCCCCGGTGAACACGGTTTGCCAGTAGGACGACACCCCGATGATCACCAATCCGTCTGACAGAAAGCCGATCACAAAGGCCCCCAGCATGGTGCCACGGATGGTGCCCCGCCCGCCGGTCAGGGCCGCCCCGCCGATCACCACTGCGGCGATTGCCGTCAGTTCATAGGTGTTGCCAGCGGTCGGGCCGGCCGAAGTCAGTTGCGATGACAGCACCAGCCCGGCGATCGACGCGCAGATGCCTGAAAGCATGTAGACGGTGATCTGCACGCGCTTGACCGGCACGCCCGACAATTCAGCCGCCCGCGCATTGCCGCCCGAGGCGTAAAGCCAGCGACCAAAGGCGGTGCGTGACAGCATCAGCCCGGTCAGGATCGCCAGCGCTGCCAAGACCACCACTCCGATTGGCACGTTGAACAGGCGGTTGAAGCCCAGCCAGTTGAAACCGGTGTTGCCCAACTCGGGCCGTCCACCCAGGTTGTTGAAGGTCAAGCCGTTGGTCATCAGCAGCGCCACGCCACGGGCCACGTAAAGCACGCCCAGCGATGCCACAAAGGCTGGCACCTTGAAGTAGGAAATCAGCACCCCGTTGATCAGCCCGACAAAGGCCCCCAGCCCACAGGTCAGCACCACCACCGCCCAGACCGGCGGATATAGCACGACGCCAAAGCTTTGCAGGGTGACACCTTGCATCAGGAACCCGGCCACAACCCCCGACAGGCCAAGCGTTGATCCAACCGAAAGGTCGATGCCGCCGTTCAGGATCACCAGCAGCATCCCGATGGCAAGGATACCATAGATGGCCACGTGGCTGGCCATGATCAGAAAGTTCGATACCGTAAAGTAATACGGTGAAAGCATTGAAAACACGATAATAATGGCAATCAATGCGAAAAACGCGCGCCCTTCCAGCAGCAGTGTGGCAAGGTCAAGGCGGGGCTTTTTGGTGGTTGACATGGTAAGTTCCCCTTAGGCGACCATGGCTTCGCCCGAGGCGGCCATGATCTTTTCCTTGCTGACGTTTGATGTGAATTCCGCCGAAATGCGGCCGCGGTGCATGACGATGATGCGGTGTGCGATCGACAGGCACTCACCGACTTCCGAGGTCGAATAGATCACGGCCAACCCCTGGCGCGCGCCTTCTGCCAACAGCCGGAACACTTCGGCCTTGGCCCCAATGTCGATGCCGCGCGACGGTTCGTCCAGCACGATCACGCGGGGGTTGGTGGCCAGCATCTTGCCGATCACCACCTTTTGCTGATTGCCGCCGGACAGCGAACCGATGGGGGCTGCCCCCGACGCCTCGGTCTTGACCGTAACCTTGCGGATGGCATCGCTGACCACGGCAGCTTCGGCTTTTTTCGACGTGAACAGGCCTCTGGTAAAGGCCGCGATGCTGGCCAACGACAGGTTCTGGCCCACCGACATCGTCTGCACCAGCCCGTCACGCTGCCGGTCTTCGGGTACCAAAGCCAAACCACGTGCGATGCGGTCCGCGATCGACAGACCAGACACATCCTGCCCCAGCAGCATCACCCGACCACCAGACGACTGCAGCCGCCCGGCCACGCATTCCAGCAACTCGGTGCGCCCCGCGCCCATAAGTCCATAGATACAAACGATTTCGCCTGCCCGCACCGACATCGAAAGCCGGTCAACGACCGAATAGCCAACCCCCGCCGCATCCGGCACGGACAGATTTTCGATCGACAGCGCGACCTCGCCCATCGCATAGCCATCGGGTGGCGAGCCCAGATCGAAATTCTCGCCAACCATGTTGCGCACGATCCATTCCAGATCAATGGCGCTGCGTTCGGCATAGGCGGTCATCGCGCCGTCGCGCAGCACCACCGCGTGATTGGTGATCTGAAGCGCCTCTTCCAGATGGTGCGAGATATAGACGATCGACACCCCCCGGCTGGTCAGATCGCGGATAACCTTGAACAGAACCTCAACCTCGGTGGCGGAAAGGGCGCTTGTGGGTTCATCCATGATCAGAATGCGGCTGTTCACCGACAAGGCCCGCGCGATTTCAACGATCTGCTGCTGACCCAGCCGCAATTCCTCGACGGGTGTCAGCGGGTCGATGTCTTCTTCCAGCGCAGCCATCAAGGCGCGCGTCTGGCGTTCCTCTTCAGCGAAATCGACGCCAGAGCGCCCCATGATCTCGCGGCCCATGAAGATGTTGTCGCGAACGTTCATGTTCAGCGCCAGACTAAGCTCTTGGTGAATAATGGAAATCCCGCGATTGCGCGCGTCGGTCGACGAGGCAAAGCTGACGGGGGCGCCGTCCAGAATGATCTCGCCAGAGGTTGGCTGCACGACGCCCGACAGGATCTTCATCAACGTCGATTTGCCCGCGCCGTTTTCCCCGAACAGGGTGGTGACCTGCCCCCGGTGGATGTCGAAATTCACCCCGCGCAGGGCGTGGACGTTGCCGTAGGATTTGGCAATGTTGCGGGCGGCCAGAACTACTTCGTCGCTCATTTCACCTCCAGCGCCACGGGGGTGATCAACCAGCTTTTCGGGTTCACCAGCTTGAACACGCCGGTCACAACGATGATTTTGCCGGTCAGATTGCTGGTGTCGATGCCGTCCAGCACCAGCTTTTTCATCTCTTTGTTCAAAGCCGATCCGGCATCCTGATATTCGATCTGGTTGGTGAACTGGCTAAAGCTGATGTCGCCCGACGCATCGCGCAAATCCGTGCCGTTTATGGCGGGACCAGTCTGAACGCGCAGTTTCAACTCGGCCGGCAGTCCGGCCACATCCACATAATAGATGCCAGATTTGCCAGTTCCGACGACGCCTTCCAGCCTGACCGGATAGACGCCCGCGACGGCATGTTTTGCTTCGGCGGCCTTGGCATCGGTGGCAATCTCGGCGGCCAGCGTGGCGGCATCGACAGCGCGCCCCTGCACGTTGGCCTGCACTTTCGGGAAGGCTTCGGTGCCAAACGTCTCGGGAGAGAACACTTCGGCACGCACATCGTCGGCAGAGCCAAGCACCACAACCTTTGTGTCAAACGCCATGGCCGCGATCACCAAGGCGCCCACCGCCCCCGAGATCAGAAGGGTGCGGCTGATGCGACGCGGGGTTTCGGGAAGCATGCTCATGCCGATACGACCTTTGATGTTGAGAGGGGGAGGGCGGTCTGGAACAGGCCAAAGCCATGCGCGGCCCCCCTGCGGTATGCTTTGAAACGCACCATGTCCCCTCCCGTTTGCATCGGCGGACGCGACGAACTCCCCCCGTCACGCAGCCTGATTCTGTGTGAAATTCAGCAATTTACCGCAACAAGCGATAGAGTTGTGTTATCAGTGCCATCATTAATGTTATAAGTTTCAACCCCTGTCAATCGAGTGTTTTTGCAATTTGCCGGTGACTGCCGGGTGCGATCTGCTGACGGCGGTGTGAGTCGGGGTGCCTTTCTGCGGGTGCGAAACGCGCCGCGTTGCAGCATTCATTTGGGGCCACCTTCAGGAGGCATTATTTGCAACGCAATGAATTACAAGCATAAAATCGTTAGCTGTGGTTTGGTTGACATGGCGCGTTGGTCAAGGTGGTTGCCGCGCCATGTCGTCGCCTGCTTTTGGCGCGGCTTGGGTGCCTGTTTGGTTGACATGGGTTATCATATCTGAAAGAAATTGCGGCGTCCGTAAAAAAATTCACACACTGCGTTATAGATATGTGATAATCGCTTGCTTGCCCGGCGTGGCAGAGCAGCGATGCGGCGGACAAAGAATATGCAGGGGGGTGAATCGTGGCGCATGCAGATATTCTGATCGGAATCGATTCGGGCACGTCGGTGGTCAAGGCGGTTGCCTTCGATCTGCGTGGCACCCAGATCGCGGCCGCCTCGGTTCCCAACAGCTATACCATGGGCGCGGATGGTATGGCCGTGCAGTCTTTGGCCCGCACCTGGGCCGATTGCGCCCGTGCGCTGCGTGATCTGGGCCAAAAGCTGCCCGATCTGGCACAGCGGACGGTGGCGCTTTCGGTGACGGCGCAGGGCGATGGCACCTGGCTTGTCGGCAAGGGCAACGCGCCAGTGGGTGATGCCTGGCTGTGGCTGGATGCCCGCGCCGCGCCCACGGTGGACCGTCTGGCCGCCGGCCCCCTGAACCGCGCGCGGTTCGAGGCGACGGGCACCGGGCTGAACACCTGTCAGCAGGGCAGCCAAATGGCGCACATGGACCGGTTTCACCCCGATTTGCTGAATGCAGCCGAGGTGGCGCTGCATTGCAAGGACTGGCTTTACCTGAACCTGACCGGCGTCCGGGCCACCGATCCGTCAGAAGCCAGCTTTACCTTCGGCAATTTCCGCACCCGCGCTTATGATGATACGGTGATCGCTGCGCTGGGGCTGACCCATCGCCAGACTCTGCTGCCCGAGATCATCGACGGCACCCGGATCAGCCATCCCTTAACCGCCGCAGCCGCGTCCGAGACAGGGCTGTTGGCGGGCACCCCTGTCAGTCTTGGGTTCGTTGACATGGTGATGACGGCGCTGGGGGCCGGGGTTTACTCGAATGGCGCGGGGGCTGCCTGTTCCACGGTGGGGTCAACCGGAGTGCACATGCGTGGAACCCCGGTGGCGGGGGTGCAACTGAACGCGGCGGGCACGGGTTATGTGATCTGCATGCCGGTGCCGGGGATGGTGACGCAGGTGCAGACCAATATGGCCGCCACGCTGAACATCGACTGGGTGCTGCGGATGGCTGCCGATCTGATGGCCGATCTGGGCAAGCCCACCAGATACACCGATCTTGTGCCCCTTATCGAAGGCTGGTTGGCCGCCAGCAAACCCGGTGCCCTGCTGTATCATCCCTATATTTCCGAGGCGGGCGAGCGCGGCCCCTTTGTCAACGCAAACGCCCGCGCGGGCTTTGTCGGTCTGTCCAGCGCCAGCCGCTATCCTGACCTGTTGCGCGCCGTCGTTGAAGGTCTGGGCATGGCGATGCGCGATTGCTACGCCGCGATGGGGCCTTTGCCGACCGAGTTGCGGCTGACCGGGGGCGCTGCGCGGTCGCGGGGGCTGCGGGGCGTGTTGGCGGCGGCCGTCGGTGCACCCGTGCGGGTTTCGGCACGCGAAGAGGCGGGGGCTGCAGCGGCGGCGATGATGGCGGCGGTGGCCGTCGGGGCCTATCCCGACATGGACGCCTGCATTGCCGAATGGGTCACGCCTTTGCTGGGGGCCGCCGATGCGCCCGACCCTGTTCTGACCGACACCTACAATCGTCTTTACCCCGCCTACACCAGCGCTGCGCAAGCCCTTGGTCCCACTTGGGAAAACCTTGCAGCACTGCGCGCCGCCCATGATGCCGACAGGAGCAAACCATGACTGACGCCTCTACGACCACCCCCAGCATGATCGACATCTTCGTGATCGGCGGAGGCATCAACGGCGCAGGGATAGCGCGCGACGCGGCCGGGCGTGGGCTGTCGGTGGTCTTGTGCGAAAAAGACGATCTTGCGCAGGGCACGTCGTCGCGTTCGGGCAAGCTGGTGCATGGTGGCTTGCGGTATCTGGAGTATTACGAATTCCGGCTGGTCCGAGAGGCGCTGATCGAGCGCGAGGTGCTGCTGAACGCGGCACCCCATATCATCTGGCCGATGCGGTTCGTGCTGCCGCATTCGCCCACCGACCGGCCCGCATGGCTGGTGCGGTTGGGGTTGTTTCTGTACGACCATCTGGGCGGGCGCAAGAAATTGCCCGGCACCCGAACGCTGGATCTGCGCCGCGACCCTCAGGGCGCGCCGATCATGGACCAATACAAGCGCGGCTTTGAATATTCCGATTGCTGGGTGGATGACGCGCGGCTGGTTGTTCTGAACGCGCTGGATGCAGCGGAGCGGGGGGCGACCGTGCTGACCCGCACCGCCTGCACCTCTGCGCTGCGGGAAAATGGCGGCTGGACCGTGGAAACCATTGATCAGAACGGCGAGAAACGCAGCTTTCGCGCACGCTGCATCGTTAATGCCGCGGGGCCTTGGGTCAGCGATATTGTCAGGCGGGTTGCGGGCAGCAATTCGTCGCGCAATGTGCGGCTGGTCAAGGGCAGCCATATCATCGTTCCGAAATTCTGGGCCGGCGATCACGCCTATCTGGTGCAGAACCACGACAAGCGGGTGATCTTCATCAACCCCTACGAGGGCGACCTCGCGCTCATCGGCACCACCGATGTCGCCTACGAGCGCCAGCCCGAGGAGGTGAAGGCGGAGGAGGGCGAGATCGACTATCTGATCGGCGTGGTGAACCGCTATTTCAAGGAGAAGCTCCGGCGCGAGGACGTGATCAC
>CAZCFC010000071.1:0-11749 GCA_964497815.1 uncultured Cypionkella sp. | reverse complement strand
GCTTTGGCGTGCCGGACGCCGGCGCACATTACCATGTGCCGCTGTTGATCAGCCCCTTTGCCTATTCGACCTATCGCGGGAGTTAAGCGCGGGGGTTGCCTTCGCGGGAACTGGCTGCATTTGATACGGACGGAAAGCTGTGACTGTAGCGTTGAATGCCTGTGGACAGGCAGAGGTATCAAGGTGGCCCAATCAAGTGATGACATCGCCCGCATGTTAAGTGCGGCGCGGCCCAAGCCGCGGCGTTGGCTTTGGCTGGGGTTGTGCGCGGCGGCTTTGGCGGGTGGGGGTGGTTGGTACTACACGGCGCAATCGCAGGCTGCGGCCGTCGTGCGCTATACGACCGAGGCCGTGGCCGTCGCGGATCTGGTGGTGACGGTAACGGCGACCGGGACGGTGCAGCCGACGACCGAGGTGGAAGTGTCGTCGGAATTGTCCGGCACACTTGCGACGGTTACGGTGGATTTCAATGACGAGGTGACAGCGGGGCAAGTTCTTGCGACGCTGGACACCACCAAGCTGTCGGCGCAGGTCGCCAATGCCAGCGCGCAGTTGGCTTCGGCCAGGGCACGTCTGACGCAGGCGGTGGCCAGTGCCCGCGAGGCGGCGGCAGTGTTGAAAACGCAGCAGGAATTGGCCGAGCGTGGGGTGGCCACCCGCAAGGATCTGGTGGGATTCGAGGTGGCCGATGAACGCGCGCAGGCCGCCGTTGCCATTGCCACCGCCGATCTGACGCTGGCCGAGGCCAATCTTGATCTGGTCAGCGCCGATCTTGAAAAGGCCGAGATCCGCAGCCCGATCAACGGCGTGGTGCTGGATCGCACCGCCGAGGCCGGGCAGATTGTGGCGGCGTCATTCGAGGCGCCGGTGCTGTTCCGACTGGCAGAAGATCTGACCCGGATGCAGTTGCTGGTGGCGATAGACGAGGCCGACATTGGCAAGGTTTCGGTACGCGATGCCGCCACCTTTACCGTCGATGCCTATCAGGGCCGCGATTTTCCGGCGCAAATCACCCAAGTGCGCTTTGCCCCCGAGGTGACGCAGGATGTGGTGACGTACAAGGCAGTGTTGTCGGTGGAAAACCCCGAACGCCTGCTGCGTCCCGGCATGACGGCCACTGCGGTGATCACGGTGGATCAGGTGGCGGGCGCACTGACCGTGCCGAATGCGGCGCTGCGCTATGCGCCGCCTGCGGCTGCGGCGGCGCGACAAACTTCGGGCGGGCTGGTCGGCCTGATCATGCCGCGACCGGGGGGCAACCGCACCGCAGCGACGGTGGGCAGCGGCAAGTCGGTCTGGGTGCTGCGCGGCGATGCTCCGGTTGAGGTTGCTGTCGAACTGGGTGCGACTGATGGGCGTTATACGGCGGTGACGGGCGATCTTGCGGCAGGCGATCTGGTGATCACCGATCAGACCGCAGGTGCCCAATGACCACGCCACTGATCCGCTTTCACGACATACGCCGGGTTTATGGCGTCGGTGAGGCCGAGGTCCGGGCGCTGGACGGGGTGGATCTGACCATCGCGCGGGGTGAATTCGTGGCAATCATGGGCCCGTCGGGGTCTGGCAAATCGACCGCGATGAACATCATCGGTTGTCTGGACCGGCCCAGCTCGGGACAGTATCTGTTTCAGGGCATCGAAGTGCAGGATCTGGATCAGGACCGCCGTGCCCTGCTGCGCCGCCATTGTCTTGGCTTTGTGTTTCAGGGCTTTAACCTGCTGGCACGGACCTCGGCGTTGGAAAATGTGGAATTACCCCTGATTTACAAAGGGATGCAGCGAACCGAGCGTCACGCCCGCGCCCGTGCGGCGTTACAGAAAGTGGGGCTGCGCGGGCGCGAAGGTGCCGACCCGTCACAGCTTTCGGGCGGACAGCAGCAGCGCGTGGCGATTGCGCGGGCGCTGGCGGGCGATCCGATGATGATCCTGGCGGATGAGCCTACGGGCAACCTTGACTCGGCCCGCAGCCACGAAATCATGCAGTTGTTGCAGGCCTTGAACCGCGACGAGGGCATTACCATCGTCATGGTCACGCATGAAGAAGACATCGCCGCCTATGCGCAGCGGCTGCTGGTGTTCACCGATGGCCATCTGACACGCGACGAATCCGTCACGGCAAGGGCCTGATCATGCTGTGGGAAACCGTCACGCTGGCCTTCACCGCCATCATCCGCAACAAGCTGCGCACCTTCCTGACCGTTCTGGGCGTTGTCATCGGGGTGGCAGCGGTGATTGCCATGGTGACAATCGGCCAGGGCAGTTCGGCGCAAGTCACCGCCAGTGTCGCGGCTCTTGGCACCAATGTGCTGACGGTGCGCCCCGGCACCCGCGCCTTTGGCCCGCCCACCGGTGGCGCGACGGCCCCGCGTTTCGTGTTGAAGGATGCCGAGGCTTTGGCCGGGCTGCCGGAGGTGGGCTATGTTGCGCCGATCGAAAGTTCCGGTCAGACCGTGGTCTATGGCAATGCCAATGTGGCCACCCAGGTCTATGGCACCACCGCAGACTACCTTCTGGTGCAGAACTGGCCGCTTGTGGCAGGCCGCAGCTTTGAGCCATCCGAGCAAAGCGCTGGCACGGCCGTTTGCGTTCTGGGCCAGACGGTTGCGACCAAGCTGTTTGGCAATTCCGATCCATTGGCCGAGATGATCCGGGTGAAAAACGTCGCCTGTCAGGTCGTGGGGATTCTGGCGGCCAAGGGCGCGGGCAGCTTTGGGCAGGATCTGGACGATGTGGTCCTGATGCCGATCAAGACGGTGCAGCGGCGGCTGGAGGGCAACAAGGACGTAGGCTCGATCACCGTGGCGCTGCGCAAATCGGTCAGTTCGGCGGACGGGATCAAGGCGGTGCAGGAGGTGATGCGCGAACGCCGCCGCATCGGGCTGACGCAGACCGACAATTTCAGCGTGACCGACGCAAAAGAGCTGTCGTCAATGCTGTCCGGGGTGAATTCGGTGCTTACGGGGCTTTTGTCCTCGGTTGCGGCTGTCAGCCTGTTGGTGGGGGGCATCGGCATCATGAACATCATGCTGGTGTCAGTGACCGAGCGCACCCGTGAGATCGGCATCCGGCTGGCGGTTGGGGCAAGTGCGGGACAAGTGCTGACGCAGTTTCTGGTCGAAGCCATTGTGTTGTCGCTGTTGGGCGGGGCAATTGGCATCTTGGTCGGGCTGGCCATTGCCTACGGTGGGTCCGTGTTCATGGCGATTCCCTTTGCGCCGTCGGGGTCGGTCGTGGCGCTGGCCTTTGGATTTTCGGCACTGGTGGGGGTGGTCTTTGGCTATTTCCCGGCCCGCCGCGCCGCAAGGCTGGACCCGATCGAGGCGCTGCGGCATCAGTAACGTTTCGGGGCGGGGGGAGAGTTCAGTTCAATCCGGATCATTGCATTGCAGCCGACATATCGCACTCATGATACCAGAATTTCCCACATGAGTTGGGGCATGGGGATAAGGGCGCCGCTGGATACCCACAAATGAATGCGACATATGCCTGACATCGCCCAAACCCGTCGCACTTCTTTGCCAGCGGCTTCGAATGCGCGTGCAGCATCGCGGGTTGCCGAGGATCAGGCCGGATTGATGTCAGCCTAAGACAGACGCTTTGCTTTGACTTCGAGGTGGGACATGCAACGCAACACGCAGGCAGATTTCGGGGCGACACCCGGAAGCAGGCTGTGAACGTCAGACATCTTGCCAGCCTTTTACACGGCGAACAGAAGCCGAATCGCGGCATCCCGCAACGGCGTTTGAATGATCGCCTTTTGACACCCGGCCCGGTAGCCGCAGGGACCGCCCCGGCATGTCATTTCAGCACGCAAGTCATCATCCGGCTGCGGCAAACGGACAGACCGACGTGACCCGGATTTTCCAGTGATCACAGGTCTTGCCGCATTTTTTGAAGTGGTGGCGAGGGAGAGACTCGAACTCTCGACCCCACGATTATGAGTCGTGTGCTCTAACCAACTGAGCTACCTCGCCACTGGCGCGGTGATTAGGCGGGCGCGCGGGGGGCGTCAAGGGGGAAACGTATGGCAACCGCGGTTGAAGTTCGCAGAGAGCAAAGTTCACCCCGCCATCCGGTGGCGGCGGGCTAAGCCCGCCCTACCGGATGGACTTCAGGTTTCGGCGCGGGCGATGTGTGCCACGCGCGGGCGACCGGTGGCTGTGACCGTCAGGGTCGCCTCGATGAACATGGTCCTGCCTTCGATATCGGCCTCACGGATGTCGCGCGTGACAGACAGGCGCAGATCTTCGGCCCCGGCCGCGCGGGCGCGGGTGCTGGCCTCGGCGATCAGGGCTGACTCCAGCGCCGCAAGGGCGGTATCGCGGTCATTGAAGTGTTGCAGCCCGGCGGGCAGGTGCGCGGTGAAGCGGCCTTCCGATGGGCTGGACAACAAAGCCTGAGCGCGCTGACTGACCTGCCCCACCACGGCACCGATGGCATTGGCCACACCCGCATGTTCAGGCAGGATCATCGGGCAGCCCAGACGTTCCCCCACGGCTCCATAATAAGAGGGGGCCGATGCACCAAGGCCAATGACCGGCACACCCAGCCTTGTGCTGATTTCGACCACGCCACGGTGTTGGGACAGGCCGGCTTTGGTCAGGCTATGCCGGGCAAGGGCATCGGTATCCTGACCGTCGAAAGCGGCATCTTCGTCAAAGGCAGCTTCCAGCAGGCAATCGACGGTTTGCGCCGTCAACTGGTCGATGATCTGCTGCGCAAGACTGGCAGCGTCCGCTGCAAAGCGGTCGCCCGCACCATTGCGCCTGCGGCCCAGAAGACGCACGGCCTTTTCCGAAGCGCTGGCATCCCAAGCGTCAAGGCGGCCCAGCACGTGGCTGGCATCCGAAGGGGTGACGCCACAGATCATCACCAGACCGCGTGCGACAAGACGTTCCAGTGCGGCCACTTCCAGCCGGGTGGTCAATGCCTGAGACATCGGCATCGGTGCGGTGATGCGGGCCAGAACGGTGGCTTCGCGCGGGGTAAGGCCACCGGTTTGTCCGGCCATGGGCACCACAAAACGGCCATCGAATTCGCCAGCGGTGTCGGTGGACAAGGCGCGGTCAAGCGTATCATGGACCATCCTGGCATGGTCTGCCGCCAGAAGGGCCACCGGGACAAGGCGGCGGGGGCCAAGACGCAAACCACCCAGCAGACCTTCGGTTTTCAGATGGACTTCGCTGTCGCCCCCCAGACCGGTGGTGCGCATCGCCACGGCCTCGACCATGGTGCGGAAGCCACCCACGCGGGCACCCTGGGGGTCGATTTCCGGCAAGCCGCCCCGCAGCAGGGCGACATCGGTCGTGGTGCCGCCGATGTCGGACACCAAGGCATCCTGTGCGCCGGTCAACCACCGCGCACCGACGATGCTGGCCGCGGGGCCTGACAGGATGGTTTCAATCGGGCGCTCGCGTACCATGGCGGCCGAGATCAGCGCACCATCACCGCGCACCACCATCAGGGGGGCATGGATGCCGACCGCCACCAGATGACGCTCGCAGGCGGCGACAAGACGGTCGATCATGCCGATCAGGCGCGCGTTCAGCACGGCCGTCAGGGCGCGCTTTGGGCCATTGAGCTGTGCCGAAAGTTCGTGTGAGCAGGTGACGGGGCGACCGGTGGTGCGGCGAATCAGATCGCGCACGGCGATTTCATGGGCAGGATTGCGGGTGGCAAAGCGGGCCGCCACGGCAAAACCCATCACCTGCGGTCCAAGCTGTTCCACCTGCGCCGCCAGCGCGGCAAGGTCAAGCGGAGCGGTTTCGGTGCCGGCATGGCTGTGCCCGCCCGCCATGCGGATGACAGGATCCCCCTTCAGCGCCTCGGTCAGCCCACCGCGGTCAAGATCGCCATCGTCGAAGCCGATGAAGATCAGGGCGACGCGCCCCCCCTGCCCTTCCACCAGCGCGTTGGTGGCCAGAGTGGTGGACAACGACACCAGCGCCACATCAGAGGCGGCAATGCCAGCGCCGGCCAGGGCTGCATCCACCGCACGACCAATGCCCAGCGCCAGATCGGCCCGGGTGGTCAGGGATTTCGCCTTGCCGATGACGCGGTCGGCAGCCTCGTCCACGATCACCGCATCGGTATAGGTGCCACCGGTATCGACACCCAGAAAGTAGGCCATGTTTGCTGTCCTGCGCTGTTGTGTGGCGTCAGATAGACCGGGTTGGCCGTCAAGTCAGCCCTTGGTGCGACGTTTTGAACAGGAAGGTGGCGGTTTTGCGTGGTTTTGGCCGAGAAAGGGGCGCTCGCGCCCCCTCTTGGCTGCGCCAATTCACCCCCTGAGGATATTTGCGCACAGAGGATGAAAATTTTAGTCAAGTTTTAGGGGTTCAGCCGCGATGATGGCGGCGTTTGCGGCGATGGGCGGCGGGAATGCCTTGCATTTCGCGGTATTTGGAGACGGTGCGGCGAGCAATGGAGACGCCGGTTTCCTGTGTCAGGCCTGCGGACAAGGCCGCGTCAGACAAAGGGCGTTCGGGGCTTTCGGCGGCGATCAGCCGGGCCAGCCGGTGCCGCAGCGCCGCCGCTGACACCTGTGGACCACCTTCATCGCCCAAGGCGGCGCTGAACATGTGCCGCAACCACCATGTGCCATGTGGGGTGTCGATGCCCGTACCTGCAACGACACGACTGATCGTGCTTTCATGCAAGCCCAGCGTTTTGGCAAGATCGGCCATGGTCATCGGTGCCAAGGCAACCGGCCCGCGGGTCAGGGCAAGTTGTTGCCGTTGCAGGATTTCACAGGCGACGGCCAGCAGTGTGGCATTGCGGGCCTCGACCATCCGCACCACGTTTCGGGCGGCGGTCAGGGTTGGGGCCGCCCCTGCCCCGCCTTCATCCACCCGCAGTTCCGGCAATGCCGAGCGGTTGAGGGTCACGCTCCAGCCGCCATCGGGCAGCGCACGGGTGATCAGATCAGGCTCTCGCATCTGGGCGGCAGCAATCGGGGCGAAATCCGCGCCCGGTTTCGGGTTCATGGCCCGGATGGTCCGGAACCGGGCCATGATTTCGGATTCCGAGATGGCGCAAATCCTGGCCAACCGGGCCAGATCGCCATTGGCCAACAAGTCAAGATTGCGCAGCAGTGCGGCCATTGGCACATCCAAAGCGCCCGCGTCTTTGGCTTGCAGCAGCAGGCATTCTGACAGGTTGCGCGCAAACAATCCCGGCGGGTCAATGGATTGCAGATGACGCAACACCACCTCGACCTCGGGAAGTGAGGCGTTGACCTCGGCGGCGATGTTGGCAAGCGATTGCCCCAGCCAGCCCGAAGGTTCCAGCGCATCGGTCAGGGCAAAGGCGATGCGGCGGTCCCGCGGGGGCAAGGCCATCAGATCAATTGCGCCCATCACATGGGCGATCAGGCTGGGGGCGGCACCGGCGGCCTCGGGAACCGTGCCCGAGCCTTGCAGCACGCCCGACCAGCGCGGCAGCCAGTCGTGCAGGCCGGGTGCAGGAGGGGGGGTCAGGCGCAGATGGGGGTTGGCTGACGCCTGTTCTTCAAGATAGCGGGTCAGGCCCGCGGCATCGCTGCGCAGCAGGGTGATCGACGCGAAGAGGCTGGCGTTCAGGGCCAGCTTTTGCGTCTGCGTCACGGTAATGCTTTGGCGGGTGCTGCGCATGGGGCAAGGCTAGTGCCTGCGGTGGGGCTGCGCAACCGCGCTGGCCATTGTCGGGTTGGGGCGTTAGGCATGGGGCAAAGCGGGGGTGCGATGCGGCAGTCAGAATATCCGGTAGTGAAGGATTTGGTGCTGATCGGGGGCGGTCATGCCCATGCTTTGGTGCTGCGCATGTGGGCGATGGACCCCGTGCCCGGTGTGCGGGTGACGGTGATCAATCCGGGGCCGGCGGCCCCCTACACCGGCATGTTGCCGGGACTGATCGCGGGCCATTATACGCGCGAGCAGATCATGATTGATCTGGTGCGGTTGGCGCGGTTTGCGGGCGCGCGGGTGATATTGGACCGGGTGGTGGGGATCGACCGCGATGGCGGGCAGGTGATCTTGGCCGGGCGCGCGCCGCTGGCCTATGACGTTGCAAGTCTGGACATTGGCATTGCTTCGGATTTGCCCGACCTGCCGGGCTATGCCGAACATGCCGTCGCCGCCAAGCCGTTGGGGGGCTATGCCGAGCGCTGGCAGGCGTTTTTGGCACGGGGGTTGGCGCGACCGCGCGTGGTGGTCGTGGGTGCCGGGGTGGGCGGGGTGGAACTGGCCCTGGCTTCGGCGCATCGGCTGGGGCACAACGCCGACGTCACGCTGCTGGAGCAGGGTCATGCTGCGCTGCCCGGTATCGGCACCGGGGCCAGGCGGGCATTGCTGGCGCATCTGGACCGGGCTGGGGTGCGATTGCTGACGGCGGCCCGGCCAGCGCGGATCGAGGCCGAGGCCGTGGTTCTGGCCGATGGTCGCCGTTTGCAGTCGGATTTCACTTTGGCGGTGGCGGGGGCGCGCCCGCAAGACTGGCTGGCAGATACCGGGCTGGCGCTGCAGCAGGGCTTTGTCAGCGTTTCGAACACGATGCAAAGCACGGATCCGTTGATTTTTGCCGCCGGGGATTGTGCACACATGGGCTTTGCACCGCGGCCAAAGGCAGGGGTTTATGCAGTGCGCGCAGCCCCGGTGCTGCTGCACAATCTGCGTGCAGCGCTGGTGGGTGGGCCGATGCGCCACTTTGCACCGCAGCGGGATTACATGAAGCTGATCTCGACAGGCGGTCAGGAGGCCGTGGCAGACAAGTGGGGGCTGCCGTTGAACGGCGGCTGGCTGTGGCGGCTGAAAGACCGGATTGACCGGACATTCATGGCGAAGTTCGAGGACTATCCGGCGATGGCTGGGCCCGTGATTCCGACGCTTGCGGTGCCGGGCCTGCGGGAGGCCATGGGAAACAAGCCTCTGTGCGGCGGATGTGGGGCCAAGTTGGGCGCGAATGATCTGGGGGCGGCCCTGGCGGGCTTGCCGGCACCCCGGCGGACGGATGTGCTGTCAGGGCGCGGGGATGACGCTGCCATTCTGCAAAGCGCGGGCGGGGTGCAGGTGCTGACCACGGATCATCTGCGGGCGTTCTCGCACGACGCCCGTCTGATGGCACGGATTGCCGCCGTACATGCCTGCGGCGACATCTGGGCGATGGGTGCCGCACCGCAAGTGGCGCTGGCGCAGATCACCCTGCCGCGTCTGTCGGCGGAAAAAGGGGCGGAAATGCTGGCCGAAATCATGGCCGAGGCGGCGGCGGTCTTTGGCGACGCCGGGGCGGATGTGGTCGGCGGGCACACCTCGGTCGGGGCCGAACTGACGATCGGCTTTACCGTTACCGGATTGGCTGCGCGGGCAATCACCAAGGCAGGGGCCAAGGCGGGCGATGTGCTGATCCTGACCAAGCCTATCGGCAGCGGCACGATCCTGGCGGCCGAAATGGCATTGGCCCGCGTGCCGGGACTGATATTGGGCGAGGCGGTCGCGGCAGCTTTGGCGGTGATGTGCCGCCCCCTGGGCCCGGCTGCGGCCATATTGGCCCCGCAGGCGCGGGCGATGACAGATGTGACGGGCTTTGGTCTGGCCGGACATCTGCTGGAGATATTGCAGGCCTCGGGCGTTGGCGCGCGGCTGAAGGCGACCGCTATTCCGCTGTTGCCAGGGGCCTTGGCGGCGGCAGAGGCTGGGCATGGATCAAGTCTGGCCCCAGCCAACCGTGCGGCAACGATCGGGCAACTGATGGGGGCAGACAGTGCGCTGAAGACGCTACTCTATGATCCACAAACCGGGGGCGGCTTGCTGGCGGCCGTACCCGCGCAACATGGCCCTGCCTTGCTGGCGGCGCTGATTGCGGCGGGCGAGCAAGCGGCGATTGTTGGCGAGGTGGTGGCGGGGCCGCCGCGGGTGGCATTGATCTGATAAGTTTGCGGATTGCATCAGCCAGCGGGGGTTTCACACCCCCGCACCCCCGTGGGATATTTGAACACAGAGGATGCAAGTTTTAGATAAGCAGTCGGGAATTCAGGCCCGGGTATTGCTGTTTTCCAAATACTCATCTTGCTGCGTGGGTGGCTGGGGCCCGCTTTGCCACCTCGGAGGCTACCCTGTCGGCCAGAGCGCCCAGATCGGTGGGGGTCAGGCTGTCCACCTGAAGATCGGTCAGCCCCACGTCCATCCGCGCGCGGTGTTTTTCATAGCGGGGATCGTAGTGGTGGTGCATCAGGCTTTCGGCCAGTTCTGTGAAATCGGCGGCAAGCGCCATGGCCTGCCATTCGGCAATCTGATCGGCGGCATGGCTGGGGCGCAGGCGGTCGATCACCTGGGACAGGCGCGTGGCATCGGCGCAGATATCGGCATAGGCGCGGGTCAGGTACTGCGCGCGCGCGGCACCCGGCGCCGAAATGGCGATGCGGGGCGCACGGGTCATCGCTTTCCATATCTCGGGTGGCAGACGGCAATTGCCGACCTTGGAGCTTTCCGCCTCGATCACCACCGGGCGGTTTGGGTCCAATGCGGCAATGGCCATGGCCAGCGCAGATTCAAACGCCTTTTGCGAGGGTTGCGGGCCCAGCGCGCCAAAAAGCGAGCCGCGATGGTGGGCCAGTCCTTCGAGATCGATCACCTGAATGCCGCGGGCAGGCAGCAGGTTCAGCACTTCGGTCTTTGCGGACCCGGTGTTGCCGTCCAGCACCAGAACCGGGGCGGGAAACGGGGTATCATAGACCGCTTGAACCACCAGCGCCCGCCACGCCTTGTAGCCGCCCGAAATCAGTTCCACCCGCCAGCCGATCTGTGACAGGATAGAGGCGAACGATCCCGACCGCTGCCCGCCACGCCAGCAATAGACCAACGGCCGCCAGCCACCGGGCTTGTCCGCCAACTGGTCCAGCAAATGGCGCGAGGCGTTCCTGGCCACCAGTGCCGCGCCCAGTTTGCGGGCTGTAAAGGGGTTGACCTGTTTGTAGATCGTCCCGACCTGCGCGCGTTCAGCATCGTCCAGCACCGGCAGGTTGACGGCTCCGGGCAAGTGATCTTCGGCATATTCGGCAGGCGCGCGCACGTCGATGATGTCATCAAAGCCGTGGGCGGCAAGGTCGCGCAGGGATGTCAGGGTGATGGCCATGTGGCTTCATAGCCTGTTCCGGTGCTGGCGGAAAGGTGCCGGAGCGCGCAAAGACGACTGGCCCTGGGCGGTGGCCATCGTTTAGCTGCACGACTGCGCATCCTTGTGTTTTTCCTGTGCTTCGCCTTGCCTGCCGCTGCGCCGGACATCTTTGATTTGGCGGAGGCGGCGCGCGGCCAAGTCGGTGTGACCACAATTTATGATCCGGCTTATGTCAGACTGGGCTTTCCCGGTGGCGATGTGGACCCGGCGCATGGGGTTTGCACCGATGTGGTGATCCGGGCCTTGCGGACGGCCTGGCAGATTGATCTGCAACTGGCGGTGAACCGCGAGATGAAGGCGGATTTCGCGCCCTGTCCCCGGACCTGGGGGCTGACCTGCACTGACCGCAATTTTGATCACCGCCGGGTGCCGAACCTGCAAACCCTGTTTGCGCGGATCGGGGCAGCGGTTGAGGATGACGACTATCGGCCCGGCGATCTGGTGACATCGGTGCTGCCCGGCAGTCTGGCGCATATTGGGATCGTCCCGGATGCCCGCAGCGATGATGGAACGCGGCCTTTGGTGTTGCCCAACATCGGGGCCGGGGCGCAGGAAGAGGATCGGCTGTACGAATTTCCGATCACCGGACATTACCGGCT
>CAZCFC010000070.1:8669-11773 GCA_964497815.1 uncultured Cypionkella sp. | reverse complement strand
CCCGGCGCTGCAGTAGCTCAGTGGTAGAGCACTCCCTTGGTAAGGGAGAGGTCGAGAGTTCAATCCTCTCTTGCAGCACCATTTTTCCATACCTTCAAGATCGCTCTGATGGTTTGCCATCGCTGGTGTTGCCATGCGGTGTGTGCAAGGCAAAACGGGCCGTTGGTGCGGCCCGTTCCGGGTGTTCTGTGCGGCGGATGGCTTATTGCGTGCGGAACACGCGGTAGATCGCGGGGATCACCAGCACCGTCAGCAATGTGGATGTCAGCAGCCCGAACAGCAGCGAAATCGCAAGTCCCTGAAAGATCGGGTCAGCCAGAATCACCACGGCACCGATCATCGCCGCAATCGCGGTCAGCAAGATCGGCTTGAACCGGATCGCCCCGGCCTCGATCAGCACATCAACTGTCACCAATCCGGTGCCGCTTGCGCGGATGAAATCCACCAGCAGGATCGAATTGCGCACGATGATGCCCGCAAGCGCAATGAATCCGATCATCGACGTGGCCGAAAACGGCGCGGAAAACAGCCAGTGTCCCAGAATAATCCCCAGGAATGTCAAGGGGATCGGCGTCAAGATCACCAAGGGCAGGCGAAAGCTGCCAAATTGCGCCACCACCAGAATGTAGATCCCCAGCAGCGCCACGCCAAAGGCCGCCCCCATGTCGCGGAAGGTCACGAAGGTCACTTCCCATTCACCATCCCACAGCAGCGTCACCTTGGATTCGTCGGCAGGCTGGCGGTTCAGCGCAATCTCGGGCTTGGTTCCGGGGGCCCATTCCATCGCGTCAATTGCGTCAGAAACCGCCAGCATGCCGTAAAGCGGTGCCTCGAATGCACCCGCCATTTCGGCCGTGACCATCTCGGCATCACGACCGTTGTGGCGGAAGATCGGGAACGAGGACAGTTCGGGATTGACCCGCACCACATCGCCCAGTTCGACCACGCCGCGGGCACCGGGCAGGGTGTTGGCGGGGATCGGGGTGGTCAGGAACCGCTCATCCAGCACCCGGTCAGAGGTGTCGCGGGCGATTTGCAGCGCAATCGGACGCCTCCCGTCACCGCGATGCGAATAGCCCACGGTCTGCCCACCGTTCAGCAGGGCCAAAGTGTCAAACACATCTGCCTCCTGCACCCCGAAAAACTCCAGATCATCGGTCGATATGGTCGCCCGCAGCCGCCGCGCCTGCTGACCATAGCTGTCATCGACATCCACGATGAACGGCACCGATTCAAAGGCCGCGCGGATCTTGGCGGCAGCATCGCGGCGCGCCTTGGGTGTCGGGCCGTAAACCTCGGCCAGCAGCGTGGCAATCACGGGGGGGCCGGGTGGCGGCTCGACGGTTTTCAGGCTGGTGCCCGGCGGCAGCGGCAGCGCAGCCAGCCGCGCCCGGATGTCCAGCGCAATATCATGGCTGGCGCGGTCGCGGTCGGACTTGGGGGTCAGGTTGATCTGCACCTCACCCAGTTGCGGCTCGGCGCGCAGATAGTAATGCCGGACCAGGCCGTTGAAGTTGAAGGGCGCGGGCGTGCCGGCATGGGTCTGAACTGCCAGAACTTCGGGCATCTGCAGCACGATCCGCGCCACATCCTGCGCCACGCGGTCTGTCGCCTCGACCGACGATCCCTCTGGCAGATCAATCATCACCGCCAACTCGGATTTGTTGTCAAAGGGCAGCAGCTTCACCGTCACATCGCGGGTATAAAGCGCCGCCAAAGACCCAAAGGACAGCACCGCCGTCACCACCAGGAACATCAGGCTGCGCCGCTTTGTGGCCAGCAAAGGACGCGCGACGCGGGCGTAAACCCGCTCTAGCGGACCACCGTGATGGCCACCGTAGGTGTCGTCGTGGCCATGGGCCTTCATATTGGCCCCGCCCGCGATTTTCACCATCAGCCATGGCGTGATGATCACCGCCACGAAGAAGGAAAAGATCATCGCGGCGCTGGCATTCGCCGGGATTGGTGACATGTACGGCCCCATCAGCCCCGACACGAACAGCATCGGCAGCAGCGCCGCCACAACGGTCAGCGTGGCCACAATCGTCGGGTTGCCCACCTCGGCCACCGCGTCGATCGCGGCCTGCATGCGCGGGCGGCGGTCGGGCATGCCCCAATGGCGGGCAATGTTTTCGATGACCACGATGGCATCATCCACCAGAATACCGATGGAAAAGATCAGTGCGAACAGAGACACCCGGTTCAGCGTGTAACCCATGATCCAACTGGCAAAGAGGGTCAGCAGGATCGTCACCGGGATCACGATGGCAACCACGATCGCCTCACGCCAGCCAATGGCCAGCCAGACCAGAAGGATGATCGACACCGTGGCAAGGCCAAGATGGAACAGCAGCTCGTTGGCCTTTTCATTGGCGGTTTCGCCGTAATCGCGCGTGACCGTCACCGTGATGTTTTCGGGGATCAGATTGCCATGCAACGCCTCAACCCGGTGCAGCACCTCTTCGGCCACCACCACGGCATTCGCACCCGCGCGCTTGGCAATCGCCAGCGTGACGGCCGGGCTGCGCACCAGCCCACCTGCGCCGCGCGTGATCTGCGCCACCATCGCATCCGAGGTGTCGGGCACAAAGGACACATCCGCCACGTCAGCCACGTAAACCGGGCGGCCGTCGCGGGTGGTCAGCAGCAGGTTCGCCACCTCGGCAGGGGCCGTCAGCGTCTCGCCGGCCACAAGATCAACCTGCGCGCCACCATCGCGCAGCTTGCCAGTGTTCAGCGTGCGATTTGCCTGCGACACCTTGCCCGCCAGTTGCTGCAAGGTCACGCCGTACAGCGCCAGCCGTTCCGGATCGGGTGCAATGCGGATCGCCTCATTCGCCTCACCGACCAGATAGGTCAGTCCGATATTGTCGGCCTTGGCCACCTCGGTCTGCACCGCACGGGCCAGCCGTGTCATGTCATTGGCGCTTGCCCCCTGCCCCGAAAACGTCAGCGTCAGGATCGCCACATCGTCAATCCCGCGCCCCACGATCAGCGGTTCAGGGATGCCCAAGGGGATCCGCCCCATATTGGCACGCACCTTGTCATGTACCCGCAAGATCGCATCATCGGCGTTGGTGCCAACCAGAAACCGCGCCGTCACC
>CAZCFC010000070.1:0-8659 GCA_964497815.1 uncultured Cypionkella sp. | reverse complement strand
GCGGGTCTGGCTATAGACATGCTCTACACCGTTGATTCCCTTGACAATCACCTCCAAGGGTGCCGTCACCAGCTTGACCGCATCTTCGGCGCGCAGGCCTTGGGCCTGAACGTGAATATCGACCAAGGGCACCGAAATCTGCGGCTCTTCCTCGCGCGGCAGGGAAACAAGCGCCACCATGCCAGCGGCCAAAGCGGCCAGAATGAACAGCGGAGTCAGCGCCGATCCGATGAACGCGCGCGTCAGCCGCCCGGCAATGCCCAGGTTTTCGTCGGGCTTATTCGGCATGGGCCACCCCCGGTGCTGACGCCACGGTTTCGATCACATCGCCCGATTGCAGCCCAGACAGGATTTCCACCACGTCCGCGCCCTTTGCCACCTGCCCCGGCACCACCGCGCGCAGCTCTACCCCCTCGCCCGATTTCACGGCCACAAAATCAAGGCCTGAATGCTGCACCAGCGCCGTCACCGGCACCATCAGCGCCGTGCGCGCGCCCACCGGCAGGCGCACCAACACCCGGGCATCCACAAAAGTGTCAGACAGACCGTCCACCTCGACATCGGCCACCACACGGCCATTCTCGATCAGCGGATAAATCCGCGCCAGCCGCCCGGCCCTTATGCCATCCGGGCCTTCGATCTGAATCTCATCGCCCGCGTGCAGCTGTGCCGCATGGCGTTCCGGCACGGCAAGGCGCAGGAAAATCCCACCGCCGCCCAGTGTCGCCAGTGCTTCGCCCGGCATCACCACCGCCCCTTTTGACACCGGCACATCCAGTACCCGGCCCGCCACCGGGGCCAGAACCGCACCTTCGGCTGCCTGCTGCACCACCACCTTGCGCTGCGCCTCGACCGCCGCGATCTGCCCTGTCAGCACATCCACTTGCGTCCGCAAGGCATCCAGCCGTTGCACCGTGGTCACGCCCTGTTTCAGCAAATCCTCGCCGCGTTTCAATTCGGCGGTGGCGTTGACAAGCTGCGCCTGCACAGAAGCCACCTGCGCCTCCAGGGCCGACAACTGAAACGCCAGCTTTTCATCGACAATCTGGCCCAGAACCTGCCCCGCCGTCACCAGATCACCCTCGGCCACGTCCAGCGCCGTCAGCGTCCCGCCCAGCCGCGCCCGCGCCGGAATGCGGTCACGCGCCTCGATCCGGCCGTAAACGGCCTTCCATTCGGTCACCGACACCGGGGCAAGGGTCAGGGGTTCACCGTGGGCCGCCCCGGCAAGGGTCAGCAGGCACAGAATTGCAAAGCGCATGGGGGCACATCCTTTGGTCGCAGCCGTTCGCCAATCGTATTCACAATTTGGAATGTATTGTCAATCAAATTGTGCCCCCACCCCCACACATAAACACATTTGCATTTCTGAATGTATTGCGATAAAAAGGCGTCAAACACCCCAAACCCGGAGACTTTCATGTCACTCGACCGTTCCGTATTGCTGTTTGCTGGCGCCATGGTTCTGCTCAGCGTTGCCTTGACCCAATGGGTCTCGCCGCATTTCGTCTGGCTTACCTTGTTCATCGGGGTCAATCTGATCCAGTCTTCGCTGACCGGATTTTGCCCCGCCGCCAAGGTTTTCAAAGCCTTGGGCGTGAAAACCGGCTGCGCCTTCAACTGATGCGCTGTGCAAGGCGATGGATCGGGCGGCACGCCCCTATTGCGTGAAGCCCGGCTTTTGCGCCCAATTCAGCGCGTCCCGGATCATCTGCGGCAAGGTTGACCGCGTGGGTGTCCAGCCCAGCTCGGTCATCGCGCGCACCGATCCCGACACCAGCGCCGCCGCGTCCCCCGGACGCCGCGGCCCCTCAATCACCGGCACCGCGCGGTTGGTCACGGCCCGCGATGCCTCGATCACCTCGCGCACCGAAAAACCACGCCCCGAGCCAAGGTTGAACGCCCGGTTGCCACGCCCATCCAGCAGCCAGCGCAGCCCGCGGACATGCGCATCGACCAGATCCATCACATGCACGTAATCGCGCACGCAGGTGCCGTCCGGCGTCGGATAATCCGCCCCGAACACCGTCAGCGCCGGACGCCGCCCCTCAATCGCGTCCAGCATCAACGGGATCAGATGGGTTTCCGGGCGGTGCTGTTCGCCCAGTTCCGCCTCGGGATCGGCACCCGCCACGTTGAAATAGCGAAAGATGACGTGGTTCAGCCCGGCCGAACCGCTGAAGCAGTGCAGCATCTCTTCAATCGCCCGTTTTGACGCGCCATAGGCATTGATCGGGCGCTGCGGCGAATCTTCGTCCAGCATCACCCCATCCTGATCGCCGTAAGTGGCGCAGGTGGATGAGAACACAAAGTTCAGGCAACCCGAGGCCACCGCCGCCTCGATCAGGTTCAGCGCGCCCGTGACATTGACGCGCCAGTAAAGCCCCGGATCCTGCATCGACTCGCCCACCAGCGACAGCGCCGCAAAGTGCAACACGGCAATCGGGCGGTAACAGGCAAAGGCCGCATCGACGGCAGAACGGTCCATCAGATCGCCCTGCACCAAGGGGCCGAACTTTACGGCATCGCGCCAGCCGGTTGACAGATTGTCAAAGGCCACCGGCACAAAACCCGCCTGCGCCAGCGCCTTGCAGGCGTGCGCCCCGATATAGCCCGCGCCGCCTGTCACCAACACATGCTGTTTCATCGCCGTCCCTTGCCCGGTTCGGGGCCGCGTTTACCCCAACAATGACAGGTGTTTGCAACAGTTCCGCCCCCAAGGTCCAGTGTTATCAGGCGCTAGAACAGAAAGTCGGCATCGCGAAACAGCAAGGGGTGCAGGGGGGCCGCGTTGGCGGCGGTCAGGATCAACCGCTCGGTGCCAAAGCTGATCTCTGCCCCGGTTGCCGTCTCCGTGATGGTCAACGCATCCCGGCTGTACAGACGGCCCCAGTCTGACAGATCAATCCGGTCGATGCCGCCTTCAAAGTCGCTGATCCGGTCGGCCTGCCCATCCCCGGCCATCACGAAAACATCCGCCCCCGCGCCGCCCGTCAGCAGATCCGCCCCCCCGCCATCGTGCAGCCAGTCCGCGCCACCGCCGCCCGACAGCGTGTCGGCCCCCGCCCCGCCGATGATCCGGTCATCCAGCGCGCCGCCAACACCCCCGTCCAGCTTTGGTCCCAGCGACGTCAGCGACAGCGCAAACTGCGAAATCCGGTCGCCGCGCGCGTCCACCAGAAACAGCGCCACCTCATCCACCATCACCCGCGTTTCAATCGCCGTGACCGCAGCCATTCCCGCCCCGGCCTCCAGCGCGAAACTGGCATAGGGTTTCAACTGCCCGCCCGGCAGCAGTTCCAGCACCGTCACTCCGGCATCGGTGCCCGCCGCCACCACAAACGCCCGGCCCTTGGCCACGAACATGTCCAGCGCCACCACATCGGCAAACCGGGTCGCGCGGTCGTCCATCACCTGATCGGTGACAAACATCACCCCCATCGGATTGATCCGCACCACCGTCAGCGTCGATGTCCCGGTAGAGGCCAGCACCGCATAATTCTGGCCCGCCAGCGTGATCACCTGCATCGCCGCAGGCCCGTTCACCGCCAGCCCGCTTTGGGTGCCCAGACTGTCGATCCAGTCCACCGCACCGCTGGCCGTCACCAGATAGCTGCTGATGCCGTTTTCCAAAGCCGAGACCACCAGCACCAGCCGATCTGCCCCGATGGCGACAGACGCGATGTCACTGATGCCGGCCAGAAACGCTTTTGGACCATCGGCGATCTGGCCCAGTTGGGTCATCCCGCCGAATTCGTTCATGCCAAACAGATGCACCCCCTCCACCCCGCGCCGCGCCACCACCGCAATATCGCCGGATGCAAATTCAAGCACCTCCATCGCCACCACGCCAGACAAGGTGCCGGTGTCGGTCGTCACAGCGCCCGTGGCGCCGGGCGTGCCGGTGACAGACAAAGGGGCATGCCGCATGCCCGCCGAATAGGCCGAATGCAGAAACAATCGCGGCACTGTCGCGGTGAACTGCACCGTCAGATCGGCCCCTCCCTGCGGCTCAACCACAGGACCGACCGCATCAAGTGGCGCGGCATCGCCCGTCAAATTCACCACGCCCACCCAATTTTCAGTGCGCGATGAATACAACAGCCGCGCATAGCCTGCGGTTTCAACCACGGCTAAGCTGTCAGCAATCGCCGTAAATCCCAGCGTTTGCGCCAGATATGTTGCCACCGCCCGCAGCTGCATTGTTCACTGATTCCACACAATCCCCCGATGAAACTGACGGCAGTCCGGGCCATGGCCGTGGGCACAATCGGGCAGAAATGCGGGTTTTCCGAACAGATCGACGCAAATGCGAAAATGGAAAACTTGAAGTTTAAGGCTCTGTTCATGCCGCCCCGGCAGGCTGACCTTCGGGTAAATGTGGATCAGATCATGGGCAGCATCACGGCCACCATCACGGGCAACGGCACCGCCGTCACCGGCTTGGGCGGGGCTGCGGGTTATGGCGAAACCGCGCTGGAGCGTGCCGATGCCAATGCGGTGCGCCTTGACGTGTCGGCGGTGTTCGAAACGGGCTTTGCCATCGGCGGCGGCATTGCGGCCAGCGATCTTTACATCAGCACCGACGGGCTGATTGCCTTTGGTGCGCCGCTTTCGGGCCTGCCTGCCGATCCCGGGGCCCTGTCTTTGCCCTTCATCGCGCCGTTTCTGGCCGATGTGGACACCCGCCTTGATGGCGAGGGCGCGGAAAGCGGCGCGGTCTGGATCGACATCGACACCAGCCGGGATGTGGTCAGCATCACTTGGGCCGATGTCGGTTTTTATCGTCGTAACGCCAGCCTGACCAACACCTTTCAATTGCAGCTGTTTGACCGGGGCGAAGGCAATTTTGACGCGGTCCTGCGCTATCAGTCGGTCGAATGGACCTCTGGCGATCTTGAAGGCGGCTGGGGCGGCACCGGCGGCACGGCGGCCTTCATCGGTTATGATCTTGGCACAGTGGCGGCCCCCGTTACCCTTGCGGCATCAGGGCAGGAAGCCGCGCAGCTGGCCCTGCCACAAACGATTGGGAATACCGGGGTGGCGGGGCTGTGGGTCTTTGCCTTCGGCCCCGGCAACCAGCCGCCACCGAACGACGATCCAACGACATTCACGGCCACTGCGGCGGCCGAAACGCTGACCGGTGGCGCGGGGTTTGATACCGTCAGCTATGCCGGACCCACCGCGGTGACGGTTGATCTGGCCAGTCCGGCCCGCAATACCGGACTTGCGGCGGGTGATCAGTTCACCTCGATCGAAGCGCTGATCGGCGGCGACAATGGCGATGTGCTGGCCGGCAGCGGGGCGGCCAATCAACTGGACGGCGGCGGTGGGCATGACAGCCTGACCGGCCGCGACGGGGCCGATACGCTGATCGGGGGCGCAGGCAACGACACGTTGGCGGGCGGGGCCGGGGCCGATATGCTGACCGGCGGCGACGGCTTTGACAGCGCCAGCTACAGCGATGCCACCACGGCGGTGCAGGCCGATCTGGAAGGTGGAACAGGCACAGGCGATGCCACGGGCGACCGTTTTTCCGGCATTGAGGGCCTGATCGGATCGGCCCAGAACGATGGCCTTGCGGGCGATGCCGGGGCCAACAGTCTGGACGGCGGTGCGGGCGATGACACGTTGACGGGCCGCGGCGGCGCAGACAGGCTGATCGGCGGCGCGGGTCTGGATTATGCAAGTTATGCCAATGCGTTGACCGGCGTCGTTGTCGATATGGCGACCCCCGCCGCCAACACCGGCGACGCCACCGGAGACACCTGCAGCGGCATCGAAGGCCTGATCGGCAGCGCGCAGGCCGACGATCTGCGCGGCGATACCGCAGCCGACATCCTGGACGGCGGTGCGGGCAACGACAGCCTGTCCGGGCGCGATGGCAATGACACGCTGATCGGGCAGTCCGGGGGCGATTGGCTGACGGGCGATGCCGGAGACGATCTGCTGACCGGGGGCGATGGCAATGACACCCTGACCGGCGGCGCGGGGAATGACACGCTGGACGGGGGCGCGGGCACCGACAGCCTGACCGGCGGCGCGGGCATCGACTGGGTCAGTTTTGTCAGCGCAACTCTGGCCGTCACCGTCGATCTGACCACCCCCGGCCTGAACAAAGGTGCCGCTTTGGGCGACAAGCTGGCCGAAATCGAAGGCATCATCGGCAGCAACCTGGCCGATGATCTGCGCGGCAGTGCGCTGGCGGATCTGCTGGACGGGGGGGCGGGCCATGACACCTTGCAGGGGCGTGCCGGGGCCGATCAGCTTTTCGGCGGCGCGGGAAATGATGTGCTGGACGGAGGTTTGGGCGCAGATCGGCTGGATGGCGGCGACGGCTTCGACACCGTCAGCTATGCCACCGCCAGCGCCGCGTTGCGGCTTGATCTGATGTCACCCCTGCAAAATCTGGGCGCGGCTTTGGGCGATACGGTGATCAGCATCGAGTCGGTGATCGGCTCGGGTCTGGCCGACACCCTGTCCGGCAGCGATCTGGCCGATCGGTTGGATGGTGGGGCCGGGCATGACCTGTTGACAGGGCGCGGCGGCAATGACGTGCTGACGGGCGGCGCAGGCAATGACACCCTGACGGGGGGGGCGGGCGCAGACAGCCTGACCGGCGGCGATGGCCTTGATCTGGCCAGCTATAGCGCCGCTCAGACGTCAGTTGTGGTCGATCTGGGCGCAGCCACCCTGAACACGGGCGAAGCCGCCGGAGATATTCTGACCGGAATTGAGGTGATATGCGGCTCGGCTTTTGCCGATGTGCTGGCGGGCGACATTGCGGCGAACAGATTGGAGGGCGGGATGGGCGCCGACCTTCTGTACGGCCGTGCAGGCGCAGACAAGCTGTTTGGCGGGGCTGGGAATGACACCCTGGACGGGGGGTGGGGCAATGATGCCCTGACCGGGAACGAAGGATTTGATTTTGCCAGTTATGCAAGCGCAGCCAGTGGTTTGCGCGTCGATCTTATCACGCCGAAACTGAACACCGCCGAGGCGCTGGGCGATGTATTCAACGCCATCGAAGGCCTGATTGGCAGCGCTTTTGCCGATGACCTGCGCGGCACAAGCCAGTCGAACATATTAAGCGGCGGTGCGGGACATGATCTTCTGTCCGGTCGTGGTGGCCACGATACCATCTTCGGTGACTCGGGAAATGACACCTTGGACGGCGGCTATGGTGGCGATGTTCTGGATGGTGGCGACGGGTATGACTGGGCCATCTATGCCTCGGCCACCGCCGGGCAATTGCTGGATCTGGCCACGCCCTCGCGCAATATCTACAGCGCGCAGGGCGACGTCTTTATCAGCATCGAGGCGGTTCGGGGTTCGAATTTCCGTGACACGATCTGGGGCGATGCACAGGCCAATCATTTCGACGGCAGTGCGGGCAATGACACGCTGGGGGGGCGTGATGGGGCTGACACCCTGTGGGGCGGGCTTGGCGACGACAATCTGATGGGCGGTGACGGCGCCGACTGGCTGCAAGGCGGCGCGGGTCGTGACCGGCTGATGGGCGAATCCGGTACTGACCGGCTTGAAGGAGGCGATGGCAATGACACGCTGTCGGGCGGCACCGGCGAAAATCGCCTGACAGGCGGGCTGGGTGCCGATCGCTTTGAAAGCCTGGGCACCGGCATGGATGTGATCACCGACTATGCCGCGAAACTGGGCGATGTGTTGGCCTTCACCGTGCCGGGGGCGACCCGTGCGCAGTTCCGCCTGTCTTTCGCGGCCGTGGATGGCGAAGGCACCGCGACGGCCGAGGCGTTTGTCACCCATCTGCCCAGCGGTCAGGTGCTGTGGACGATCACCGACGGTGCGGCGATGACCGATCTGAACCTGCGGCTGGGCAGCGTGACCTATGATCTGATTTGACCGCCCCTGCCCCGTGACACCGATCAGCGCCCGATGCTGACATAGGCGTCAAACCCGGCCTCGACCGCCTCTTCCCGGGAATAGACGTTGCGCAGATCGGCCATGCGGGGCAGGTCCATCTTCTTTGCCAGAACCGCCAGATCGAGGGCGCGGAATTCGTTCCACTCTGTCAGGATCACCACCAGATGGGCATTCTGGACGGCCTGATACGGCGTCTCGACCCACTTCACCCCCGGCAACAGCGCCTCACCATCGCGTTTGCCCTGCGGATCGACCACCCGCACCCGGGCCCCGCCCCCCACCAGCGCAGGCACGATGGTCAGCGACGGTGCCTCGCGCATGTCATCGGTGTTGGGCTTGAAGGTCACGCCCAGCACCGCAATGATCTTGCCGTTCAGGCTGCCGTCACACAGGTCAACAATCTTGTCGACCATCCGGCGCTTGATCTCTTCGTTGACCTTGATCACGGTTTCCGTGATCTGCATCGGCACCGCATGCTCTTGCCCGATCCGGGCCAACGCTTTGGTATCCTTGGGGAAACAGCTGCCGCCATAGCCTGGACCGGCATGCAGGAACTTGTTGCCAATGCGACCGTCCATGCCCATGCCGCGGGACACGTCCTTGACGTCGGCCCCCACCTTTTCGCACAGCGCCGCGATTTCGTTGATGAAGGTGATCTTCGTGGCCAGAAAGGCGTTCGCCGCGTATTTGATCATTTCGGCGCTTTCCAGCCCGGTATAGACCACCGGGAATTCGCGCAGGAACAGCGGGCGGTAGA
>CAZCFC010000069.1:11570-11813 GCA_964497815.1 uncultured Cypionkella sp. | reverse complement strand
CGCGGCGTCAGGAACACGCCCTCGCCATTCACAAGCGCGCCGTAAAGGTGAAAGCTGAACCAGATCAGCAGCAGCGCGCCGACCATCCCCAGCATGCGGGTGTCAAGTTCGGTGTCGCGCACAAAGCGGGCAACCGGGCCAAGCCTGGCATCATTGGTTTGCGGCGCATGTGAGGGAGCAGTCGGTGTGTTTGTCATGTCCTCGTCCATCATCTGAGAGGGGGGATCACGCAGCAGCCTCAAC
>CAZCFC010000069.1:0-11560 GCA_964497815.1 uncultured Cypionkella sp. | reverse complement strand
AAGGCAGTGCAGGCTTGATCTGCCGGGTAAACGAAATCCGGCGCGCCACGGATGGCGCGCCGGATCGCTAGACTAGCTTACTGGCAAGCAGCAACGCCTTCCATGGCGCCCTCGCAAGCCTGTTCCTTGGTGATGTGACCTGCGTCAATCGCCAGGTTAAGCGTGTCTTTGGTGATCGGCGTGGGCGTCAGCAGGATCGCGTTCATCTCGACGCCATTGGCGCCGCCGTTGAACTTCGAAGCGCCTGCAATGGCGTCCAGCGCCGCGCCACCAGCCAGTGCGGCCGCGATTTCGCCCGCAGCCTTGCCCAGTTGACGCGAGTCCTTCCAAACCGAAACGGTCTGGGTGCCACGTGCCACACGGTTGATTGCCGCCAGATCGCCGTCCTGGCCGCCGACCGGGATCACCAGACCCTGAGCCGAAAGTGCTGCCACAACGCCGCCCGCCATGCCGTCATTTTCCGACAGAACAGCGTCAACCGCGTTGTTGTTCGCGGTCAGGATCTGCTCCATGTTCTTCTGGGCATTTTCTGGCTTCCAGCCGTCGGACGATGCTTCGCCAACGATCTTGATGGTGCCGGCCTTCACAGCCTCGCCGATGACTTCTTCCATGCCTTCACGCAGGAAAGCCGCGTTCGGATCACCGGGGTCGCCCAGGATGATGGCGTAGTTGCCATCGGGTTTCACCTTCATGACTTCTTCAGCGATGATCTTGCCAACGCCTTTGTTGTCGAAGGTCAGGTAGAAGGTGCGCGCGTCTTCGATCAGACGGTCATAACCCACAACCGGGATACCTTCGGCGGCGGCTTTCTCGATGGCCGGGCCGATGGCGTCCTTGTCCCACGCGTTGATGATCAGGGCGTTTGCCCCCTGTGCGATCAGTGCGTCGATGTCCGACAACTGTTTTTCAGCCGACGACTGTGCGTCTGCCGAGATGTATTCGTCGCCAGCAGCCTCGATGGCTGCCTTCATCGCCGCTTCGTCGATCTTCCAGCGCTCTTCCTGAAAGCTGGCCCACGAAACGCCGATTTTCTTTCCTTCGGCCAAAGCTGCCGAAGAGAAACCCGCCGCTGCGATGACGGCGATAATAAGTGCATTACGCATGAGTATCCTCCCTATGGATGCGGCCAGCGTATGGCCGATCCGGCAGATTCGCCGGAACAGGCGGGAAAATGACGGTAATAATTTTAGTTGTCAAAATAAAAATATTCGTGAAAGCATAGGTCGCATAACAATCTTGCTGAAAAATGCCGCCATGCAGCAATTTATGGGCTGAACGGCAAGATTGCATCTGATTTTTACTTCGGAGACAAAAGAAATGGCGTCGAATGGCCCAATCACCGAATGGGCAGAGATGCGGAAGGGCGTTGGTCCGCTGATTCCACCGTTTTCAGTAGCCCAGCGCCCTTTGCGGCAGCAAGTGTTTGAATGCGTGCGGGCGGCGGGTCTGATTCCGCGCGTGCAGGTGGCCAAGGATCTTGGGGTCAGCCCTGCCTCGGTGACGACGATCACCTCCGAGTTGATTGACGCCGGGCTGATCGAAGAGGTGGCCGTGCCCCGCGATGGCGACGCAGGCCGGGGCCGTCCGGCGGTGGCCTTGGGCGTGCGCGCCGGGGCTTGCCGGGTGGCGGGATTGAAGCTGTCAGACCGCGAACATACCGCCGTTGTGGTGGATTTCGCGGGCAACCTTCTGGCTGATGACGTGATCAAGCGCCGCCCCGGGCCGATGAGCATGGATGAGTTGCTTGAGGTGGTCGACTCCTTGCTGGCGCGGGTCTGTGCCAAAGCAGGCCTCGCGGCGTCTGACCTTTCTGCGGTGGGCATCGGTGTGCCGGGTTTTGTGGATGTGTCCGAAGGCATGGTGTTGTGGTCTTCGGTCTTGCTGGAACGCTCTGTTCCGCTTGCGGCCATGGTCAGCGCGCGCCTTGGCCTGCCCGTCAGCATCGACAACGACGCCAATCTGGTGGCACTGGCCGAATTGTGGTTCGGCGCGGGCCGCGATCTGCCGGATTTCGCCGTTGTCACCATCGAACACGGCGTCGGCATGGGATTTGTGATGAACCACCGCATCTATCGCGGCGCGCAGCGGCTGGGGATGGAACTGGGCCATACCAAGGTGCAACTGGACGGCGCTTTGTGCCGCTGTGGTCAGCGCGGTTGCCTTGAAGCCTATGTTGCCGACTATGCCCTTGCGCGTGAGGCCACCACGGCGCTGAACTGGGGCCACAAGGAGGGGCAATCCATCGCGGTCCTGCTGGAAAGCCTGTATGATCACGCCAAGGCAGGCAATGCAACGGCGCGGTCCATTTTCCGTCGCGCGGGGCGCTATCTGGCGGTGGGATTGTCCAATGTGATCAACCTGTTCGATCCGGCCCTGATCATCCTGTCCGGCGATCGGATGCGCTATGACTACCTTTACGCCGCCGAAACGCTGGCGGAAATGGACAGCCTGGCGATCAACACCGGCCGTCCGCGTCCGCCCATTGAAATCCACGCCTGGGGTGATCTTTTGTGGGCACATGGCGCGGCGGCGCTGGCGCTTTCGGCTGTCAGTGACGGTTTGTTGGCACCGCTGCCGCAATAGAGGTCAGTCGCGCAAGCCGCCTCCGGCCCTGATCCAGCCAAAGTAATCGGCGCTGCCCATCTGCCCGCCCTTCAGTGCCAGTTCCAGCCCGTCGTGCATCCCGTCGGCATGCGCCCGGCACAGCGCCGCGCCGGGAATGGTCGGGGCAAGCGCGGACAGGGCGTACAGTCCCAACTGCCGCGCCCCATGGCCCGAGGTATCCCCCCCCGAAATCACCGCCCGCCGCAGCCCCGATCCGCGCAAGGTTGCGTCCAGCACCCGGCCAAGGCTTGCCCCGATGCGCTGGTTTGCCGACTCGGCGGTCAGCTTGCCTTGCGCCAACGCCGTGCGGAATTCAGAAATCGCAGGATCATCCGGGCCAGCCGCCGTCAGGATCAGCGGGCTTTGCCCCTGACCGATCAGGGCAAGCGCAGCCTGGGTTGCCTGTGCCTCGGCAGCCAGCGGGTCTGCCAGCAGACGGGCGGCATCCAGCCGCACAAGACCGAACCCATGTTGGACAGACCAGTCGATCTGCGCCGACGTGATGGGCGACACCGAACCCGACACAGCCACAATCCGGTCCACGGCCCCGGCAGAGGGCATCAGCGGCGCGGCGGCCAAGAGCCCTGCACGCTGCCAATATTCGATAAGTGCATATTCTATGCCCTGTGACCCCACCAGCAGCCGGAATTTATCGCGATTCTGCCAGATCAACCGACCGACAGCGGCATCAGTGCCCGCTGTCATCGTGTCAAAACTGATCAGTCGCGCCGCAGTCATCGCATCGGCAAGCGCGGCCTGACCGCCATCCTGTGCCGCCAGCGACTCCAGATCCAGCAACGCCGAAGGCAACGCGGTTTGCTCCGCCAGATGACGCAACACGTCAGATTCTGCCATCGGTGTCACGGGATGCCGGGCCATCACCGGGTGCCGGTCCAGCCGGAACACGCCTTGGGGTGTGCCCGCGAACAAATGACCAAACGCCTGATAGCGGCGCATCCGCGGCGCTGCAGTGACAATTGGCACCGCCTGTGACGGGCAGGCCTGCAACGCCAGATCAATCGCGGTGCCGATGTTGCCAACATCCGGCGCGGAATCAAGCGTCGAGCAGATTTTATAATGCAGGAATGGCGCGTTCAGGCTGGTCAGATAGGACAGCGGCGCAGGCATATGTCCGGCCATCCACTTTGGCCCGTGACTGCGGGCCGTCGAGGCGATGCCAATCGCGCGCAGCCCCGCAAAGCGCGCCAGTTGTACAGGCGTTGGCGTGTCAAAGAACAGGATCGACGGCAGGCCCGCAAAGGTCAGCGCCTCCATCACCGCCGCCGATCCGGTGAAATCGTCGCCATACCAAGTCATCAGCAGTCCATTCGGCAGCGCATCGGGCATCGGGTTTCCTTCGACTTGACGACGGCAGATTATCTCATCATACCAGTTGAGCAAGAGCCAAAGGAGATAAAGATGACCAAGATTGCGCTGTTTGGGGCGGGCGGAAAGATGGGCGTGCGACTGTCGCGCAATCTGACGAAGACCGATTATGTCGTAGCCCATGTCGAGGTGTCCGAGGCAGGGCAAGCCCGGCTGCGCGAGGCCGTCGGTGCCGAATGTGTCGCCGCGGCCGATGCCGTGCAGGGCGCGGATGTGGTGGTGCTGGCCGTGCCTGACACGGCGATTGGCAAGGTGGCCGCGATGGTGGTGCCAATGGTGGCCCCCGGCACGATCGTGATCTGTCTTGATGCCGCAGCGCCCTTCGCGGGCCATTTGCCCCCCCGCGCCGACATCACCTATTTTGTCACCCACCCCTGCCATCCGCCGATTTTCAACGACGAAACCGACCCCGAAGCCAAGCGCGACTTCTTTGGTGGCGTGGCGGCGAAACAGGGCGTGGTCAACGCGTTGATGCAGGGGCCAGAAGACCACTATGCGGTGGGTGAGGCCGTGGCCGTGGCCATCTTTGCCCCGGTGGTGCGCAGCCACCGCGTGACTGTCGAGCAAATGGCGATGCTGGAACCGGGTCTGTCGGAAACCGTGGTGGCGTCGCTGTTGTCGGTGATGCGCGAAGCGATGGACGAATGTGTGGCGCGCGGGGTGCCGCAGGCGGCAGCGCGCGATTTCCTGCTGGGCCATATGAACATTCTGGCTG
Source organism: uncultured Cypionkella sp. (assembly GCA_964497815.1). Lineage (GTDB taxonomy): Bacteria > Pseudomonadota > Alphaproteobacteria > Rhodobacterales > Rhodobacteraceae > Cypionkella. The sequence goes on along the minus strand of CAZCFC010000069.1, from coordinate 6,855 downwards.
CGGTGATCTTTGACGAACAGCCCGGCGTATTCTCGGACGCCTGCAACAAGGCGATTGAGTTTGGCAAGCCGATGCTGATGCGCGATGACTGGAAGCGCGTGTTTGAATGGGACGAAATCACCGCCTCGATTCAGCGGATCACCTAAAGTCAGGGCGCTGCGCCAAACTTGCGCAGCGCCTGCGCCAATTCAGTGTGATCCTTGGCATAATCAGCCAAGGACACACCCTGCACCGCCGCCTCCCACGCCTGCCGGATCGCGGCCACACCCGAAGCGGCCCCACCCGGATGGCCGTGAATGCCGCCGCCGCCCAGATACATCAGGTCCACCGTTTGCCCGGTGCGCGCATAGGTTTCCACCGCTTGCCCACCCCATTGCCCCGACCCCACCACCGGCAACGGCCGATCGGCGGGCGTAAAGATGGGCGTCATGCAATCGTGGAAAGATTGCACGAAACTGTCATCCGGCTCCCAGTATTTTGCCGCGATGCCGTTGATCTGAAACTGATCCACACCCAGCAGCCGCCAGATCTTGTGCCAGGCCGTGAACTGCATCCCCAACCCCGGATGCCGCGTCAGAATATCCCAGCCGTTGCGATGCGCATGCAGACACAGGGCCGAGCGTTTGCGCAGATAGGTCATGCCGCCATAGCCGATCGAGTTGATGTTGATCACGGCGGCATTGCCCCCGGCCTGCACCACAAGGTCATGATTCCGCATCATGATGTCAGGATCCGCCGACGATATGCCCCACGCGTACATCACCCGTTTGCCGGTGCGCTGTTCATGTGCGTCAATCACCGGCATCACGGCGGCGATGCGGTCGGCCAAGGGGGAATAGCCGGGGCTCATCAGCTTTTCATCGTCCTTGATGAAATCAACGCCCGCGTCACAAAGGTCCTGCACCATCCGCGCGGTGTCGTCGGGGGCAAGACCAAGGGCAGGCTTGATGATCGAGCCGATGATCGGCCGCCCCTGCACGTCCATCAGGCGACGGGAACCGTCGATCCCGAATTGCGGGCCGGGGTGATGCGCGAAAGCCGGCGGCAGGTCAATATCCATCACCCGGACGCCCGACAGCCCCCGCACGGCGTAGACCCCGCCCACCGTGATCGTCATCAGCGCGGCAATGTCGGTGCCCACGGCCTCAAGCGGATAGCCGATCACCACATCGGCGCGGTGGAAGTTCTGACCTTCGGTGGGAAAGGAAGGAATCGAGGCATCGTGCAGGGGCGTTACCTGCAGCACCCGCGCCGCGCAGCGGGCCTTGATCTCGGCGGTCTCACCCGGCAGATCGGTGAACGTACCCGTCGATTGATCCGACGCGATTTTTGCCGCCAAAGCAGCCGGATCGCCGGGGGTTTCCAACCGATAGGTGACGCGGATCATATCATTGGTCATCGGGCGGCCTTTCGCTGTGCTGCCGCTTGCATACTGATCATACCTGTTGAATTCAAGCGCCCTGCATGGCAGGGTTCGCACAATCTGATAGGAGCCTGCCCTTGACCAAACCCCTGAACGGCGCCGTGATCGGCTGTGGTTTTTTCGCACAAAATCAGCTGCATGCCTGGGCGGACCTGCCCGGCGCGCAAATCGTGGCCCTGTGTGACCGCGATGCGGTGCGGCTGGCGGAAACAGCGGCGCGCTTTGGCATCGCGCGGACTTACAGTGACGCCAGCGCGATGCTGGCGGCAGAGACACTGGATTTCGTCGATATCGCCACCACCGTCGGCTCGCACCGCGCCTTGGTGGAACTTGCTGCCGGGGCCGGGCTGCATGTGATTTGTCAAAAGCCCTTTGCCCCCAGCATGGCCGACGCCCGCGCCATGGTTGCAGCGGTTCAATCAGCCGGCAAGACGCTGATGGTGCATGAAAACTTTCGCTGGCAATCAGCGGTGCGGCGGGTGATCGACATTGTGCGGTCGGGCGAACTGGGGGAGGCCTATTTTGGCCGCATCAGTTTTCGGTCCGGCTTTGATGTGTTCGCAGGCCAGCCCTATCTGGCAGAAGGTCAGCGCTTTATCGTCGAGGATCTGGGCATTCATACCCTTGATATTGCACGGGCTTTGTTTGGCGATGTGTCGCACATGGCCGCCACCATGCGGCGCATCAATCCGGCCATCAAGGGCGAGGATGTGGCGACGATGCTGCTGACGCATGCGGGGGGGGCTGCGTCGGTGGTGGATTGCTCATATGCCACGCGGCGGGTGCCGGAAACCTTTCCCGAATCCCTGATCGAGATTGACGGCAGCAAAGGCAGTCTGCGGCTTGACGCAGGCTATCGGCTGACGGTGCAGACGGGGGCCGAGCAGTCATTCGATGTGGCACCACCGTTGTTGCCCTGGGCCAGCAAGCCCTGGCACAACATTCAGGAATCCGTGCAGATCATACAGGCGCATTTTCTGGATTGCATCGCGGCGGGCAGACAGCCCGAAACCTCGGGCGCGGACAATCTGAAAACGCTGGCCCTTGTCGAGGCGGCGTATCTGTCGGCCGCCGAGGGGCGCACGGTTAAGATGGCCAGCCTGTGACCGGCGCGCGGATCATGGGGGATCAGATCATCGAGAACCGGATCCGGGTGGGGGCGCTGAGTTTCGGCTATCAGGACGGAGCCTTGCGCCATATCCGGTTGGGTGATGTGGAAATCCTGCGCGGGATTGCCTTTCTGGTGCGGGACCGCGACTGGGGTACACTGGTGCCGCAGATTTCTGGGGAAACACAGGATCTTGGTGATGCGGTGACGATCCGCTACCGCGCCACCTATGCCAGTCAGGGCGCAGACCTGATCGTCGATGTGCAGATCACAGCCGGGCCGCAGGGGCTTGATTTCACGGCCAAGGCGCGGGCCTTGGGCCGATTTGAAACCAACCGCGCGGGCTTTACCGTGCTGCATCCGATCACCGGTGTGGCGGGGGCACCGGTGACGGTAGAGCATTGCGATGGCCACAGGGCAGAGGCGCATTTCCCCGACCTGATCGCACCATGGCAGCCCTTCATGGACCTGCGCGCACTGACACATCAGGCGGGGAATTGGCGCGTGACCTGCCGGATGGAGGGCGACACCTTTGAGATGGAGGATCAGCGCCAGTGGGGCGACGCCAGTTTCAAGACCTATGTCCGCCCGCTGGCCCTGCCATGGCCCTACGACATTGCGGACGGTGCGGGATTTGACCAGGCGGTGCGGTTGCAGTGGCAGCCCGTCGTTGCCGCCCGGGCGGTGACACCGGTGGCCGCTGCCACCCTGCCCCGCTTGGCGCAGACCGCGCTGGTGATCACGGCGGATGAGGCAGTCCGGGCCGCCACCCGCCCCGATGATCTGGCGGTGGTGGCGCCGCAACGGCTGTTGTGCCATTTCGACGCCACCCGGCACGGACAGCGCCATCTGGAAGCCTTTGCTGCGCTGCAGGCCCACTATCCGGCGGCCTATGATCTGGAACTGATCGCGCGCTGCGACGGGGATCTGGAGGCAGAGTTTGCCGATCACGCCCATGGCATCGCACAGGCGGGCCTGACTTTGGCCTCGATCATGGTCTGTCCGTCGGTTGATCGCGGGTCCACCCCGCCGGGATCAATCTGGCCCCCCTGCCCGCCGCTGGCGCAGGTTCACCATGCCGCCCGTGCCGCCTTTCCCAGCATGGTGATGGGCGGCGGCATGGCCAGTTTCTTCCCCGAACTGAACCGCAAACGCCCGCCGGTGGATCAGCTGGATTTCGTGACGCATGGATTGTGCCCGATCGTCCATGACGCGGGCGACCATGCCGTCATGGAGACGTTGGAGGCGGTGCCGCATATCACCCGCTCGGCCCGCGCCATCATTGGCGCAAAGGATTATCGCATCGGCCCCTGCACCCTTGCGATGCGGCAGAACCCTTATGGCGCGCGCCCCATCCCGAACCCGCATGGCGGCAAGGTTTGCATGACCGATGACGACCCACGTCACCGCAGCGATTTCGGGGCGCGCTATGCCGTGGGTTTGGCGGCGGCGCTGGTTCCGGCGGGGGTGACGGTGTGGACGCCGGCCGGGCTTTACGGTCCGCGCGGGGTGATGGATGCCGATGGTCGGCCCTATCCTGTGGCGCATGTTCTGGCGCAACTGGCAGGCGCGGCGGGACAGAGCGTGACGCGGGCCGATCTGCACCCGAACGACCACGTCCATCTGAGCGTCGGCAATCTGGACCTGCACGCAAGCCTGCGCTAAGGCCATGACAAAGGGGACCGCATGACCGCATCCGACAAAATAACACGCCGCAAGCTGTCGGATCAGGTCTTTGACCGGCTGCGCGCGATGATCCTGTCGGGCGAGTTGGTGGCGGGTGATGTGGTGCCGTCGGAACGCGCGCTGATGGAGCGGTTCGGTGTGGGTCGCCCTGCGGTGCGCGAGGCGCTGCAATCCATGCACACCATGGGCCTGATCACCATCGCCCATGGCGAGCGCAGCCGCGTCAACGCATTGAACGCCGGTGCTGTTCTGGGGCAGGTTGATGCGGTGGCGCAATTGCTGCTGTCATCGGAACCCGGCGCGCTGGACCATCTGAAGCAGGCGCGACTGATGTTTGAATGCGGCATCGTGCGGATGGCCGTGGCGCGGGCAACCGAGACGGATGTGGCCGATCTGCGCGCGATACTGGCCGCGCAACGGGCAGAACTGCCCAACGCATCGGGATTTATTGCGGCAGATATCGCTTTTCACAACCGCATCGCCGCGATGACCGGCAATCCCATCATCCAGGCGGTTAGCCAGGCCATGCTGAAATGGCTGTTCCACTATCACGCGGCGCTGCTGCACTGGTCGGGGAAGGAAGATGTGACCCTGCTGGATCATGACCGGATTGTCGAGCTGATCGCGGCGCGGGATGCAGATGCGGCTGTCGCGGCAATGCGGCGGCACATCGAGCGGTCGGCGGATGTGATCGGTCATCACGGATAGGCCCGCCGGTTTGCATCGACCCGGGACGGGCACGCTTTGGCCAAGGGGGGCTTTGCGCCCCCCAGACCCCCCGCAGGATATTTGCGCACAGAGGATGACGAATTTTAGATAAATTTGAAGCAGTTGCAGGCCAGGGTCCGCTATTCGGCAAAGGCGCGGGCGAATTCTTCGATGATCATCACTGCGGAAACCGCTCCGGGGTCTTTGTGGCCCAGACTGCGCGCACCAAGCCGTTCTGCCCGGCCAAGGGTGGCGACCATATGCGCCGTGGACTCGGCGCCATTTCGGGCTGCGGCGACAATCTGCGGCCATCCCGCGCCAGATCTGGCAGCCTCGGCTGCAGGGGCCCACGCGTCCATCATGGTCTTTTGACCGGGGACCGCCTTGCCGCGATGAGCAATACCTTCGGCCATCGCCACAATCAGCGCAGGCCCATGATCGCGCGTCATCGAGGGGCCCGCCGCCTTGCCCGCACGCAAAAGGGCTGTGGCATAAAGCGGCCCGGAGGAGGCACCGACCGCGTTCAGAAACCCCTTGGCGGCGGCGTTGAACTGATCTTGCAGGCTGGCAGAGGGGTTGACGGAAGCGCTGGCGGCTAGGGCAGCGGCGGCCATGCCCTGTTCCATGGCGATACCATGATCGGCGTCTCCGATCAGTCCATCCAACGCGCAAAGAGCGTCACGCTCGGCGGCCATGCGCGCGGCCAGATTGGCAAACAACACGGACAGATCTTCGGTTGTGAAATTCATGGTCTAGCCTATCCGAAACATGGCGCAATCGCAGGGATGATCCAGCATCTGGGTCAGGTCGTCATCCAGATGCATCAGGGTGATCGAAGCCCCCGCCATTTCCATCGACGTGCAATAGGGCCCCACCAGCGCGCGATGCACGCCCAATCCGGCCGCCTGCAACCGTTCGGCCACGCGGGCGTAAAGGATGTACAATTCCATCAGCGGGGTGGACCCCAGTGAATTCACCAGCACCGCCACTTTGGCCCCCGCCGGGGCCGCCATTTCGGCCAAAAGCGCGTCCATGATCTCATCGGCAACGTCATTGGCCGGGCGAAGCGGGCCACGCCGCACACCCGGTTCGCCATGAATGCCCATGCCGATTTCCATCTCTCCGGCGGGCAGATCAAAGTTCAGGCGGCGGGTCTGCGGCAAGGAACAGGCAGACAGCGCCACCCCCATCGTGAAGGTGCGCGCGTTGGCATGGGCGGCGATACGCTCTACCTGATCCAGCGGTAACATCAGGTCAGCGGCGGCACCTGCGGCCTTGAAGATGAACACATTTCCCGCCACGCCACGCCGTTTCGCGCGCAGGGGCGATGAGGCCACATCGTCGGTGGTCAGTACCGTGCGCGCCTCGATCCCCTCCATCTCGAGCAGTTCGGTCGCCATGTCGAAATTCATCACATCGCCCGCATAATTGCCGTACAGGAACAGCACGCCGGCCCCGCCATGGGCGGCCAGTGCCGCATCGACAGCGGGTTGCGGCGGGGGCGAGGCAAAGATGTTGCCAACCGCCGCCGCATCGGCCAAGCCCTTGCCGACAAAGCCCAGAAATGTCGGCTCATGCCCAGATCCGCCCCCGATGACAACGGCCACCTTGCCGGGGCGCGGGCCGTGTTTCGCCACAACCGCGCGCGGGCTGGGGCGGTAAAGATGATCGGGATGGGCCGCCAGAACACCCGTCAACATCTCGTCCACAGCGGCGTTGCCGTCATTGATCAACTTTTGTGTGGGTGCCATGGGTGCCTCGGTTCAAGCCGCTGTCAGGATGCCAAAGCGGCGGCACCGGTTCAAGATGCCCCCGCAGAGTTCGCAAAGAGTTCGGGAAATCGGGACCGGAGGTCTTGGCAACCCCGGCCCCTGCGCTCAGATCAACTTTCCCATCGCCACGGCGGTGTCCGCCATGCGGTTGGAGAAGC
>CAZCFC010000068.1:0-12002 GCA_964497815.1 uncultured Cypionkella sp. | reverse complement strand
CTATGCCCTGACGGCGGCGGGGTATGAAACCATCATGGTCAACTGCAACCCGGAAACCGTTTCGACCGACTACGATACCTCGGACCGCCTGTACTTCGAACCGCTGACGCTGGAACATGTGCTGGAAATCCTGCGGGTCGAGCAGGAAAATGGCACGCTGCATGGCGTCATTGTGCAATTCGGCGGCCAGACTCCGCTGAAACTGGCCAACGCCCTGCACGACGAAGGCATCCCGATCCTGGGCACCACCCCCGACGCCATTGATCTGGCCGAGGACCGTGAGCGTTTTCAGCAACTGCTGCACAAACTTGGCCTCAAGCAACCGCACAACGGCACCGCGCGCAGCCGGGACGAGGCTTTTGCCGTGGCCAAAGATGTCGGTTACCCGCTGGTCATTCGCCCCTCCTTTGTCTTGGGTGGCCGCGCGATGGAAATCATCCGCGACGATGCCCAGCTTGAACGCTATATCCGCACGGCCGTGCAGGTGTCCGGTGACAGCCCCGTGTTGCTTGACAGTTACCTCTCTGGTGCCATTGAGGTTGACGTAGATGCGTTAAGCGACGGTAAATCCGTGCATGTCGCTGGAATCATGGAACATATTGAAGAGGCTGGTGTGCATTCGGGCGATTCGGCTTGCTGCCTGCCGCCGCATTCCCTGACGCCCGAAACGATTGCCGAGCTGAAACGCCAAACCGTCCAGATGGCGCTTGCGCTGAATGTGGTCGGCCTGATGAACGTGCAGTTCGCGATCAAGGATGGCGTGATCTATGTGCTCGAGGTCAACCCCCGCGCCTCGCGCACCGTGCCCTTCGTTGCCAAGGCCACCGACAGCGCCATCGCCGCCATCGCTGCCCGCCTGATGGCAGGAGAGCCGATGTCGAACTTCCCGCTGCGCGCGGCCTACCCCGCAGGCGTTGGCCCCGACACGCCGCTGCCTCTGGCCGACGCCTTCACCCTGGCCGATCCGATAACCCCTTGGTTTTCCGTGAAAGAAGCCGTGCTTCCCTTCGCCCGCTTCCCCGGCGTCGATCCGGTTCTGGGGCCAGAAATGCGGTCAACCGGCGAAGTCATGGGCTGGGATCGCACCTTCGCGCTGGCGTTTTTGAAGGCGCAAATGGGCGCGGGCGTCACCCTGCCCGAGGCTGGCCGCGCCTTCGTGTCGATCAAGGATATGGACAAGAATGCCAGCTTTGCCGCCGCAATGACCGATCTTGTGGCCATGGGATTTGAAATCGTCGCCACCAAAGGCACCGCTGCGTGGCTGGTGTCGGTGGGCGTTCCGGCGACGAACGTGAACAAGGTCTACGAAGGCCGCCCGAACATCGTGGACCGCTTGAAAAACAACGACATCGCCATGGTGATGAACACCACCGAAGGCACGCAAGCCGTGTCCGACAGCCGCGACATCCGCCGCGTCGCCCTGATGGACAAGATCCCGTATTTCACCACGGCTGCGGCGAGTATCGCCGTTGTGGCCGCGATGAAGGCCCGGGGTGAAGGCTATGGGGTGCGGACGCTGCAGGGGTGAAAGTGGTCCCGACAAAGTTGGGACCACCCACAATCAAATCGTCTGGACTTTAGAGGCAGCTATCCGGGGTTCCCTTGGCGACTAGCTCTTGCCAATCTGCACCTAAAGTCTGTTTTGCAGACAATGAATCGGCGTATCTCGCGTCGCCCTTCTTAACAATCTGAATAACCATATCCTGCGTATTGCTACCGTATGTTTCAAAACCGCCGTAGGATGTGAACTGTCCGCCCGTAATGCTCGAGCGCGACTGATCACCGACAACAATAAAGCGATCTGCGCCACGGTTGATCACTTCAATAGCTGCCGATTTAAAAGCAATTTCCCGCGTGCCCTTGGCACCACACATGTCTTCAGCTTCCGTCGATACTTTGAAGGATGACTGCGACAAAGGCTGAACACTTGTTTCGACGCAGCCAGTAATTGCTATCATCGACAAAAAAACGACCATCAAGCGCACAATATAAAACCTTTCATTGAAATTTCCCTGCCCGGCGATTGAGTAAGCAATTGGAATATCAACGCAAGCGCGAAATTGAAACCTATATGCAAGCGTTCATTCTACCACCGCATACAAGGACGCGCCCGAAGCGGGAATGGCGGGCGCAGAACAGCAGGCGTCGCCCTTGCGGCCCGACCAGTCGCCTCACTCCCGCCCATCCTTCACCCGTTGTGCCTTGATTGCCGCGCTCACCATCGCCATCCGGTCGGCCACCCATTTCTCGCCCGCCGCCACTTCGTCCCCAGTCTGGTAGGGTTTGGTGTAATCCACAGCTTCTGGTCCCTTCACCACCCCGGCCAGACGGGCGTGCATGAAGGCTTTCAGCACATCGGCCATCCGCGTTGTATGCCCGCGCCCCATGCTGCGGAAAAAGGCCAGCACATCTGCCTCAACCCACAAGGTGATCTTCACCTTGCCCCCCTGCCCACCGCCCTGCGCAATCGCCTGCCACTCTGGCGGGATCAGGCCGCTGGCCCCCAGCCGGCCATGTAACGCACGTTCCAGCCGACGCATCGCCTCGGCCACGTAGTGGTAGTTCTGCTTTGCCACATCTTGTGCTTTGGTCATCATAGGCCCTCCATTGCCCAAAATCTGCCGGGAAATGCTTAAAATCCGGTGCATCCAACGTCATGCGCAACGCCATACGCGGGCCATATGCGACGCAGACGCTTGACATATGCCCCAAAATCCCCCATCTGCACCCCATCGGAGTGCCCGTGCCGCGTGAGCATGTGTAAGGCCCCGAGACTGGTTCCCACCGCACGCAGGGGTTCCGCGACCGTCACGGTATGGGGCAAGCGCCCTGTGCGAGGGGCCGTCGCTTCCCACTGCCGCCCCTGTTTCGGGGGTGGAAGGCGGCTGCTGGCTGCCGGAAAGACTGATATGACCACCACATTCGCCGATCTGGGGCTTTCTGCTACCATATTGAAAGCACTCGAAAAAACCACACTCAAGATGCCGTCGCCGATTCAGGTGCAGGCGATTCCGCACATCATGGCGGGCAAAGACCTGATGGGTCTGGCGCAAACCGGTACCGGCAAGACCGCCGCTTTCGGCCTGCCCTTGCTGCACCGGATTCTTGACCTCGGCCACCCGCCCGCCCCGAAAACCGTGCGCGCGCTGATCTTGGCCCCCACCCGCGAGCTGGTCGCGCAAATCGCTGATAACCTTGAGGTTTTCACCAAAGGCACCTCTGTAAAGGTTGCCATGGTTGTCGGCGGCGCCAGCCTGTTCAAGCAGGCCGAACGGCTGAAGCGTGGCGCCGACATCCTTGTCGCAACCCCCGGCCGTCTGATTGATTTGCTAGAGCGTGGCGATGTGTCCTTGCACGCCACTGGCTATCTGGTTCTGGATGAGGCCGACCACATGCTGGACATGGGTTTCATCCATTCGCTGCGCAAGATCGCCAAGCATATCCCCTTGAAACGTCAGACTCTTTTGTTCTCGGCAACCATGCCGAAAGACATCGAGGAATTGGCCGCGACCTATCTGCAAAACCCGATCAAGGTGCAGGTTGCCCCTCCGGGCAAGCCGGTCGAGCGCATCGTTCAGGGCGTGCATTACCTGCCCACCGGCGACAAGGCGAGCGTTCTGAAAGAGTATCTGTTGAAGCATCCGGGGGAGCAGGCGCTGGTGTTTGGCCGCACCAAGCACGGTTCAGAGAAACTTATGAAATTGCTGGTAGCATGGGGCTTCAAGGCGGGCTCGATTCACGGCAACAAAAGCCAGAATCAGCGGGATCGGACGTTGACGGAATTCCGCAACGCCGAGTTGGACGTTCTGGTTGCCACCGATGTGGCGTCGCGCGGGATTGATATTCCGGGCGTGCGCTATGTTTACAATTTCGACATGCCGAACGTCCCGGAAAACTACGTTCACCGCATCGGTCGCACGGCGCGGGCTGGCAAGGAAGGCACGTCGATTTCCTTCTGCGCCCCGGCCGAGATGGGTGAACTGCAAGCCGTTGAAAAACTGTTGAAAAAGCAGATCCCGGTCTTGGGTGGCGCACCTTGGGCGGCAGATATTGTGGCCGCGGCACCGAAGCCGGGCCAGAATCGGGGCCAGCGCCCGGCGCAAGGGCGCGGTGGTCAGAAGGCAGGTTCGCAGCCGATTCAGCGCGCAGCCCCCGGCAAACCGGGTGCCAAGCCCGCAGCCAAACCGAAACCGGCAGGCGGCAGCTTTGCCCCGCGCCGTGCCGATGGTGCAGCCAAGCCGCGCACTGCGGCCCGCAGCCCACGCTGAACCCAAAAGCGCCCGGATCATGTCCGGGCGCCTTACCTGCGGTTCAGTTGACCTCGTCTTCCAGGTTCAGCTTCATATCCAGCAGAACCTGTTGAATTGCCAAGGTTTCCCGCAGCATCCGCTTGGCTTCGTTGTTCGAAATCACGCCGTCGCCAATTGCCATGTTGTACTCTGACATCAGCATGGCGAACCGCTGTGCCAGCGCCACCACGTCCTGATTGACACCTTTGGATTCCGCATTCCGCTTTTCATTGTCATAGGACATGGTGATCCCACGCAGATCTGCCAAAGCGGCCGTCACATGTGGAAACCGCGACCCGGCCTCCAGTTGCGCCACCACGTCAATCGGCATGAAGCGGTCGCTGTGCTCGTCGGAATCCGAGTAATAGCGCCCCAATGTCGCCTTGGACTTGCCCGTCAATGCGCAGGCGGCCTCGATGCCAACGTCTTTGACAAGGGCCTCGGTGTGCTTTTTGAGATAGCTCTCGATACTCATGATGCGCCTTCACTTGGTCGGTTTCCCTAATGCGGGGAAATCGTTTCATCTTTTCCCATTAATCCGGTCGTAACTCTTTGTCATTGATAAAGGTGTTCCGGGCAACCGGAACTGTAGTGAGTGGTCGGCGTCCCCAGCGCCGATTTGGGTGGGGGTCCGCCGTGCAAGTGTCCCGTTTGGGGCGACTTTGGCTTGCCAGGGTCGCGCGGCGGGCCTGTCAGTCCGCGTGTTGTGTGCTGGTGTCTGGTTGTGGTTTTCGCGGGTTCTGGCAGCCTGCAGCGCGCCCCCGCCCTTGTGTTTCTGCCCGATGGGACTGTCTTGCACGGCCCCCACCGCTTGGGGTAAGCCCTGCGCATGGCAAAGCTGTACTTCAACTATTCGACCATGAACGCGGGGAAATCGACCTCGCTTCTGCAAGCCTCTCACAACGATCGTGAGGGGGGGATGGCGACCTATCTGATCACCGCGCAGTTCGACAACCGCGCGGGTGAAGGCCGCATTGCCTCGCGTATTGGCATTGGCGAGCCTGCCGACACTTTCGCCCCCGATGAGGATTTGTTCGAAAAGCTGAAGCTGCGGTTTGCACAGGGCCGGGTCGCCTGTGTTTTCATTGATGAATCGCAATTCCTGACCAAGCAGCAGGTCTGGCAACTGGCCCGCGCGGTTGACGATCTGGGCGTGCCGGTGATGTGCTACGGCCTGCGGGTGGATTTTCAGGGCAACCTGTTCCCGGGATCGGCCGCCTTGCTGGCCTGGGCCGATGAAATGCGCGAGGTCCGCACCATCTGCCATTGCGGCAAAAAAGCCACCATGGTGATCCGCCGTGGCCCGGACGGTCGCGCGCTGAAAGACGGCGAGCAGGTGCAGATCGGTGGCAACGAAAGCTATGTCTCGCTGTGCCGTCGCCACTGGCGCGAAGCTGTCGAAAGCTAAGCCGCCACCTTCGACCGCAGCGCGATCATCAGTCCCGCCGCCACGATCATCACCATGCCCAGCACGGCAAGCAAGCCCAGGGTTTCGCCCCAGATCACCCAGGACCAGAAGGCAGAGGCGGGCAAGATCACGTATTCCAGCACCGAAACGCGGGTGGCATCGGCCAGTTGATACGCCCGTACCATCATGCCGACGCCGATCAGCGACCCCGCCGCCTGCACAAAGGTCCAGAACCAGAACCCGCTGGTGGGCCAGACCGGGCCGCGCTGTACAAAGCCGTCAACACCCGCAGGGACCATCACAGGCATCAGCGTCAGAACCACCATGCCAACCGCGCCAATCACCCCCAGCGCAAGAAAGAACCCGGCCAGCAGCGTTTCGGCACTTTCCTGTGGGCACCATTTGCGGGTGGCGATGTTGCCCACCGCATACAGCGCCCCTGCGATGACCGGCAGCAACGCAGGCAGCGATGCGCCTGACATGGCCTCGGGTCCCATCACCAACATGACGCCCGCAAACCCAACCATCACCGCGAAGATCCGGAACGGCCCAATATGCTCGGCATAGACCAGCCGCGAAATCAGCAGCACGAAAATCGGCGCGGTGAACAGCCCGGCCGCGACCAATGTCACCGGAAGGAAGGCCAGCGCGCCGAAATAGATCACCATCGTCAGCCCGTGAATGACGGACCGCGCCACCACCGCGCGCAGATTCACCGGGCGCAGACGCAACCCCATGGGCACCGCCGCCAAACCCAGCAAGGCCAATGCCATCAGGGTGCGGGTGACGTGAAATTGCCACAATCCGGCCTCATCCGCGATAAGGCGCACCTGATTGTCGGTGTAGCCAATGATCAACGCGTAGATCACGATCAACCCCGCCGCCTGCAAGGTGTTGTCTTTGGTCGCGGTCATCGACTGATCCTTCGTTTTTCCTCTCTACAAAGACCCCGGCCCGCGTCAGACTTCGCGCCGGAATACGACATTTCAGCGAGGCAAAAGCAATGGGTTGGCTGGCAGATGAATCGGGCTTGGACAAATGCGCCGCGAATTATGTGGCGCTGACGCCGCTGTCGCACCTGCGCCGGGCGTCACAGATTTTTGCACAGCGCACCGCGCTTGTATGGCAATCGACACGGCTAAGCTATGCCGACTACGCAGCCCGCGTCAGCCAGTTGGCCTCGGGCCTGACGGCGCAGGGCATCCGCCCCGGCGATGTGGTGGCCACGCTGCTGCCCAACATCCCTGCACAGGCCGAGGCGCATTTTGGCGTTCCGGCCTGTGGTGCGGTGTTGAACACCATCAACATCCGTCTGGATGCTGACACTGTCGCCTATATCTTCGGCCACGCCGGGGCAAAGCTGGTGATCTGCGACACCGCCTTTCTGCCTTTGGCAGAAGAGGCGATCGGCCGCATGGACGGCACCGGTCCCCGGATCATCGAGGCGGTAGACCATGGCTTTGCCGCCACCGGCCGCTATCCGACCTACGACGATCTGCTGGCGCAGGGCGATCCCACCGCCGAATGGCTGATGCCCGCCGATGAATGGGAAAGCCTTGCCATAAACTATACCTCGGGCACCACCGGGCGGCCAAAGGGTGTGGTCTACCATCATCGCGGTGCCTATCTTGCGACCACCGCCAACACCATCGCTTGGCGGATGCAGCTGTTTCCGGTCTATCTGACCATCGTGCCGCTGTTTCACTGCAACGGCTGGTGCCACACATGGATGATCCCGATGCTGGGCGGCACCGTTGTGTGCTGCCGCGATGTCAGCGCCCGCGCCATCTACGACGCCATCGCGGACGAAGGTGTGACCCATTTCGGTGGTGCCCCCATCGTTCTGAACACCATGATCAACTGCAAACCCGAAGACCGCCGCGATTTCAATCACATCGTCGAGGTTTTCACGGCAGGTGCCCCACCGCCCGCCGCCACTTTGGCCGCGTTTGAACCTTTGGGCTTCAACGTCACCCAAGTCTACGGTCTGACCGAAACCTATGGCCCTGCCACCGAATGCCTGTGGCAAACAGAATGGGAAAGCGCGACGGGCGACACCCGCGCCGATCTGAAATCCCGGCAGGGCGTGGCAATGGCAATGCTGGAAGGCGCTGCCGTGCATGACAGCCACGGCGCACCCGTGCCCCGCGACGCCGCGCATCTGGGTGAAATCGCCATGCGGGGCAATCTGGTGATGAAGGGATATTACCGCAATCCCGAAGCCACCGCCGAGGCGTTCAAGGGCGGCTGGTTCCGGTCGGGCGACATCGCTTTGCAATACCCTGACGGCTATCTGAAAATCACCGACCGGGCGAAAGACATCATCATCTCGGGCGGCGAAAACGTGTCGTCGGTCGAGGTCGAGGGCGCGCTGATGCACCACCCCGCCGTGTCTCTGTGCGCCGTCGTGGCCAAACCCGATGACAAATGGGGGGAAGTGCCCTGCGCCTTTGTCGAATTGAAACCGGGCCTCACCGCGACCGAGGCCGAATTGATCGCCCATTGCCGCACAAGGTTGGCCGGATTCAAAACGCCGAAACTTGTGATTTTCACCGAATTGCCCAAGACCAGCACCGGCAAGATTCAGAAGTTCGAACTGCGCGCGGTTGCGAAACTGCTGGGGGCATGATTGTCGGCGGCGCTTGGCTGGGCTATCGTCCGGCCATGACATATCGGACAGCATTCTTCGCGCCATGACCGCGCTTAAGAAATATCAACGGCTAGAGGCCTCTGGCTTGTGGCGCGACCGCCCCGATGCGCAGTTGCGCGAAGTCGTGGTCGGCCTGCGCGAGGCAACCTTGATCCTGTCTGATCCGAAAACCGAAATGGCGCTGGCGCAATGGTCGCTGCCCGCGCTGACCCGCCTGAACCCCGGGGCGTTTCCGGCGCTGTTCGGGCCCTGCGAAGACGATGTCGAAACCGTGGAAATCGACGATCCCGAGATGATCGGAGCCCTTGAAACGTTGCGCGGCGCGCTGGAACGCCGCCGCCCGCGCAAAGGCCGCCTGCGCAGCGCAAGCATTGGCGGGGGCTTGCTGGTGGCGGCTGCGCTGGCGCTGTTCTGGTTGCCGGGCAAACTGGTCGATTACACTGCCGCCATGCTGCCCGCTCCGGCCCGCGCCGATCTGGGCGGTATCGCCCTGGCCGATCTGACCAGACTGACCGGCTCTCCTTGCGCCAGCAAACCGGGGCTGGTCGCGGCGCAGGCTTTGGCGCAACGGCTGAACCCCGCAGCGCCCGCCACCGTGGTCGTCCTGCGCGAGGGGCTGATGCAGCCCATTGCCCTGACCGGAAATATCGTGGCCTTGCCCGCAGCCCTGCTCCAACAGGTCGATGGGCCAGACGCCATTGCGGGTTTTGTTTTGGCCGCCCAGCAGCGGGCGCTGGCGGCGGACCCCACCCGCGCGCTGTTGCAGCATGCGGGGCTTTTGGCCACGGTGCGGCTGCTGGCCAGCGGCGCATTGTCGCCCGACGCCCTTGCCGGTTTTGGCCAAAGTCTTATGGCGCAATCCCCGGCTGCCCTGGCCGATGAACCACTGCTGGCTGCGTTCCAAATGGCAGGCATCTCGGCCAGCCCCTATGCCTATGCACTTGATAAGTCAGGTGAATCGACACTGGGCCTGATCGAGGCCGATCCTTTTTCAACAGGATCGGCACCGCCGGTTCTGACCGATGGCGATTGGCTGGAATTGCAGGCGATCTGCTTGGAATAGATATGAAAAAGCCCCCCGGCATAACCGGAGGGCCAAGGCAAAGTGCAACCGATCAGCGCAGGAAGGCGTCGCCAAAACCTGCGTTGCGGGCCATCGACAGGGCCGCTTGCGCGTCCGCCGCCGATCCAAACGGCCCCGCCAGAACAATCTCCAGCGTCTTGCCGCCCTTGTTCAATCTGCTTTTCGCCACCGGCAATCCCATCGAAGACAACCGCTGCGCCGCGCCTTGGGCGTTGGCCGGCACGCCGAATGTGCCCACCTGCAACCAGACGCCACCGCTGGCTTTCGCACGCGGCTGCACGGCTTCGGTTGCGGCGTTGCGGGTTGAAACCGTGACCTTCTTGGTCTTTTTGGTCTTGGACTTGTCCGCAACCAATTGCGCCGGAATGTCGCGCGTCCAGATCTGATCCTGCGCAGCCTGCCCCTCGGCCGCCGCACGGCCCCGGTTCGGGTTCAAGCGACCATCGGTCCAGGCCATCTTGTAGCCCTTGGGCATTGCGGGGGCGGCATCGGCCGCTGCGTAATCCTGCACGGGTGCGGCAGGGGCGGTGCCGGCGCGTCCAACCGGGATGGTCTGCTGCGCCACCGGATAATCCAGCGCGGCGCCAACCCCGGCCCCGTTCGCGTAAACCGGCGGACGCCAACCCGTCAGACTGCCATCGCCCCGCGTACACACAACCGCCGTTCCCCCATTGGTCAACTTGACACGCTGCGCCACCGGGGCCGAGGTATAGCACCCAATCTTGCCCTGCGGCACACCGTTGCCTGTGGCCAGTTCATAGGTCTGGCGCGGCGGGGCTGCGGCATAGGGGGCGGGCTGCGCCACGACGCGCGGAACCACGACCGGCGCGGCACCTCCACTGCGCTGCTGCGGCAGACTGGCGATGGTTTCCATCGGCGCACGAACGCTTGGCTTTGCAGCCGGCGCTGGCACCACTGGCACCTGCGCCACCACCACCGGAGCAACGGGCTGAATGTCATCCGCCACCGCAATCGGCGCAGGTGTGGTGCCCGTCGGTGGAAAACCACACAGTGCCTTGCGGCTGCGGCTGACACGCGGCACCCAGTTGACCTGACCGCCGATGCCTGCCTTCAGGAACACGCAGCCCCGACTGTCAACATATTGCTGACCCTTGAACCCTGCGGGTGGATTTTCAGCCGGACCACCGATTTGCGCAACAGTCTGCGCTTGCGCAGCCAGAGGCCCAACAACGGCCGCAAATACGGCGACGGACAAAACTTTCAATAACATAGACTACCCCTAAGTAGCTTTGGGGGTAACAATGCGTCATGATTGTATCCGAGTAAAGGGGGGCTATCCTTTATTTAGTGCCGAACATCCGATCGCCCGCATCCCCTAGCCCAGGGACAATATATCCATGATCGTTCAGATGGTTGTCTACCGCTGCTGTGACGATCGGCACATCCGGATGCGCTTCTTTCATGCGGGCAATGCCTTCGGGGGCGGCCAGAAGGCACAGAAACCGGATATTCTTGGCCCCCGATTGTTTCAAAAGCGTAATCGCGGCCACGCTGGAATTACCCGTCGCCAACATCGGATCAACCACAATCGAGATGCGCTCTTCCAGATGATCCGGCAGTTTGCAGTAGTATTGCACCGGCTGCAGCGTTTCCGGATCGCGGTACAATCCGACAAACCCCACCCGCGCCGCCGGGATCAGTTCAAGAATGCCATCCAGCAACCCATTTCCCGCCCGCAGGATAGAGATCAGCGCCAACTTCTTGCCGTCAATCGTTGGCGCGTCCATGGCCTCGATCGGAGTCTCGATCCGCTTGGTGGTCATCGGCAACTCGCGTGTGACTTCATAGGCCAAAAGCAGGCTGATCTCACGCAACAGCTTGCGAAACGACGCGGTCGAGGTGTCCTTCTCGCGCATCAGGGTCAGCTTGTGCTGCACCAATGGGTGCGAAACAACGGTCAGATGGTCCAGCATAGCCTACTCCAGCTTTTTCAGAATACGGGCTTTGGTATCTGCGTCACAAAACGCGGCGTCAAGCGAGGTCCGGGCGATCTTTTGGAAAACCCCCTCATCCCAGTCAAAAGCGCGGTGCAGCATCTCATATTCCCGCGCCATCGTGGTGTGGAAAAACGGCGGATCATCGGTGCTGATGGTGACATTGACGCCACGGTTGAACATCTCGCCAATCGGATGGGCGCGGAAATCAGGGTAAATCCCCAGCGCCACGTTGGACCCCGGGCAAAGCTCCAACACCACCCCACGCTCTGCGATTTCCTCAACCAGCGCCATATTCTCAATCGCGCGCGCGCCATGGCCGATGCGTTCCGCCCCCAGACCATCCATCGCCGCGCGCACCTCCTCCGGACCGTTCCATTCGCCCGCATGCGCCGTGATCCGCAGCCCAGCCTCGCGCGCCGCATCAAAGGACCACAGGAAATCCTTCAACTGCCCTGACCGCTCATCTCCGGCTATGCCAAATCCCGTTATGAAATCCCCCGCTGTTTCGGCCGCACAGCGCACGGTTTGCCGCGCTTTCTCGGGCCCGAAATGGCGGATGCAGGTGACAGTGCCACGCAAGGTGATGCCCATGGTCGCCTCGGCCACCGCCGCC
>CAZCFC010000067.1:0-12197 GCA_964497815.1 uncultured Cypionkella sp. | reverse complement strand
TGGCGTATTCGTGGCTTTCCTTCAATTCCACCGTATTGGCCGATTTCAGGCTTTCCGCCTCGCGCTTCCAGCGGGCAATCTGTTCGACACAGCGCTTGGGGTATTCGTCCAGCGGGATGCCGAATTTCTCGATCAGGTCCGGGCGGTCGCGTTTGATGAACCAGGGTGTGTATTCCGCGAAGTGTTCCGAGCTTTCGGTGACGAAATACCCCAGACGGGTCAGCATTTCATAGCGCACCTTGTTGGGGCAACGCGGGTTCCAGTGCGACGGTTTCGGAAAGCGCCCCTCGGCATAGCCCTTCTTCAGCGCGGGGTAGAGGTCGATATAGCTGCCGTCGGGCTGGCGATGTTCAAAGTTCAGATAGAACGCCATGTGGTTGATGCCGCCCGCGCGATAGCGGATGTCCTCGACCGGAATATCCAGATCGCGGGCCAATTCCCAGGCCGTGCCCTGAACGGAATGGCACAGGCCGACTTGCCGGATGCTGGGGTATTTGGCCGAAATCGCCCAGGTGTTGATCGCCATCGGGTTGACGTATTGCAGCATGATCGCATTCGGGGCGACCGCCAGCATATCCTCGCAGATGCCCCACAGCACCGGAACCGTGCGCAGGCCGCGCATGATGCCGCCGATGCCCAACGTGTCGGCAATGGTCTGGCGCAGGCCATAGGCCTTTGGCACCTCAAAATCCGTCACGGTGCAAGGCTCATAGCCGCCGACCTGAAAACAGCAGACCACGAAATCTGCCCCCGCCAAGGCGCGGCGCTGATCGGTATAGGTCTTGACGGTGGCCTTGCCGCCCATCGCCTGCGCCATGCGACCAACGATGATCTCGGATTCCTCCAACCGCTGCGGGTTGATGTCCATCAGACGCACTTCGGCCCCAGCCAATGCGGGACGTTGCAGGATGTCGCCTGCGATGTTCTTGGTGAATACGGCGGAGCCTGCGCCGATAAAGGTGATGACGGGGTAAGCCATGATATCCTCAGGTTGCGATTTCAAAAGCCGCGCGGACAAGCCGGCGGGTGTATTCGGTTGTCGGGCGTTCCAGCACGTCGGCCACAGGGCCTTGTTCGACGATCTGGCCGTTTTGCATGACGATCACGCGGTGACACAGGGCGCGCACGACCTTCAGGTCGTGGCTGATAAACAGATAGGACAGCCCCTTTTCGCGTTGCAGTTTGCGCAAAAGTTCAATGATCTGCGCCTGAACCGACAGGTCAAGCGCAGAGGTGGGTTCGTCCAGCAGGATGAATTCCGGCTCCAACGCCACGGCACGGGCGATGGCCAGACGCTGGCGCTGCCCCCCCGAGAATTCGTGTGGAAAGCGTGACAGGATGGTGTCGGGCAACCCGGCATCACGCAGGGCTTGTTTCACACGCTCCAACCGTTCGGCCTTGTTCGCGCCGATGCCGTTGACGATCAGCCCTTCCTCGATCAGCTGGCGCACCGACATGCGCGGGTTCAGCGATGAAAACGGGTCTTGAAACACGATCTGCATGCGGCTGCGCAGGGGTTTCATCGCCTTGCGGTCAAAGCCGTCAATGCGCTGACCCAGAAAGGAAATCTGCCCGCCATTGACCCGGTTCAACCGCATAAGCGCCTGTCCGAAGGTGGTTTTGCCGGACCCGGATTCACCCACCAGCCCCAGGGTTTCGCCGCGCTGCAGGGTCAGCGACAGCTTGTCCACGGCCTTCAGATCGTAATAGCTGCCCCGGAACGCCCCGCCTTTGCGCAGCGAAAACGTCACGGCAATATCGCGTCCCTCCAGCACGGTTTCGGGCGTACCCTTCAGCAGGTTCGCCTGCCCCTTCGGTTCTGATCCCAACAGGCGCTTGGTGTAGGCGTGTTGCGGATTGGTGAAGATGTCCTCGGTCGGACCAGACTCGCGCACCTCGCCGTGCTGCATCACATACACATGGTCGGCAAACTGCCGCACCACAGTCAGATCATGGGTGATCAGGATCACTGCCATCCCCAACTTTTTCTGCAAAGCCCGGATCAGGTTCAGGATTTCGGCCTGTACGGTCACATCAAGCGCCGTCGTGGGTTCATCCGCCACCAGCACATCGGGGTTGTTGGCCAGGGCCATGGCGATCATCACACGCTGGCGCTGCCCACCCGAAAGCTGATGCGGATATTGCTGCAGCCGCGCCTCGGGATCGGGAATTTGCACCTCGCGCAGCAGGTCAAGCGCGCGTGCCATCGCGGTCTTGCGATCCATCTTCTGATGGATGCGCAGGATTTCAACGATCTGACTGCCGATGGTGTAAACCGGGTTCAGCGAACTCATCGGTTCCTGAAAGATCATGGTGATGCGGTTGCCACGCAGCCTGCGCATTTCCAGATCCGACAGCCGCGCCATGTTTTTCCCATCATAGGAAATCACGGTCTGATCCGACACACGGGCGCGCTTTGACAGCAGCCGCATGATGGCCCGCGCCGTTACCGATTTGCCCGAACCGCTTTCCCCGACCAGGGCGATGGTCTGCCCTCGGTGCAACTGAAAGCTGACGTTACGGACGGCCTCGATCTTGCCGCCATCGACATGAAAGGTGACGCCGATATTTTGCGCGTCAATCACGATGTCTTGGGTCATATCCAGCATCTGTTCCCCCTCAATACGGATCAATGGCATCGCGCAGACCGTCGCCCAGCGCGTTGAAGGCAAAGACAGCCAGCAGAACGAAACCAACCGGAGAAAGGATCCACGGATAGGACCCGATCACAGAAAACGTGCCTGCGTCTTGCAGCATCAGCCCCCAAGAGATCAGTGGCGGCTTGACGGCAAAGCCAAGGAAGCCAAGGAACGATTCAAGCAGCACGATGCTTGGGATGCCCAAAGTCACAGCCACGATCACATGGCTCATCACGTTGGGCAGGATGTGACGGGTTATGATGCGCCGGTCGGATGCGCCCACGGCCATCGCGGCGCGCACGTAATCTATGCGCGCCATCGACATGGTTTTTGATCGCACTTCGCGGGAAAGCTGTGCCCAGCCAAGCCCGACGATCACCATGATCACGAAGGTCAGAAAGATGTAGGACGGCGCGGTCACAGGGATAAGCGTGGTCAGCGCCAAGTATAAAGGCAGCTGCGGGAAGGCCAGGATAACTTCGACAAACCTTTGAAACCACATATCAAATCGTCCGCCAATGTAGCCCGATGTGATGCCCATCAACGTGCCGATGATGGTGATCAGGGTGATAGAGGTCAGTGCGATCATCAGGGTGATGCGGCTGCCGACAATGCCCCGCGACAGGATGTCCCGCCCCAGTTTATCGGTGCCCAGCAGGTGCAGGGGGCTGCCATCCGACACGCCGATAAAGTGACGGGTCGTCGGGATCAGGCCAAGGAATTCATACTCCCACCCTTGCGCAAACAGGCGCAGCGGGCGGGGATTGTCCATGTCAGGGCCCATCAGGGGCTGATAGGTGATCGGGTCCAACTCGTCGCTTTCGGCAATCGCATAGGCAACAGGCCAAAGGGTAAAGCCATCTTTGGTAAAGAAGGAAATCTTGTCCGGCGGGGCAAAGCCCTTGTCTGCGGCATTCGGGTCCATCGGCGCGAAGAAATTCGCAAACAGCGACACGAACAACAAGGTTCCAACCAATATCAGGCCAAACATGCCCGGCACCGATTTGCGGAACCGCCGCCAGACCAATGCGGGATAGCTCTGGTTTTCGGTGGAAACGGTAGAGACGCGGGCATCGGCGGCCTCGCCTTCATGCATGCTCATGCGTCTGCTCCCACCCGGATGCGCGGATCAAGCGCCACCAACAGCAGGTCTGCGATGATGTTGCCGATGATCAATGTCGCCCCCAACACCAGCAGCAAGGTTGCCGTGACATAGACGTCACCGATGCCCATCGACCCCACGATTGCCGGGCCAATGGTGGCAAGGCCAAACACGATTGCGACCTCGATCTCGCCGGTCAGCATGTAGGGCAGCACCACACCCTGATAGGCAATCAGCGGATGCAGCGCGTTCGGCACGGCATGACGCAGGATCACCGCACCTTCGGACAGGCCCTTGGCCCGCGCGGTTTCAACGTATTGGGCGTTCAGCGTGTCCAGAAGATTGGCGCGCATCACCCGCATGTTATAGGCAAGCCCGCCAAAGGTGGCGACTGCGATCACCGGCCAGACGTGCTGGATCAGGTTCCACAACTTGCCCCAGTTGAAGGCAAACCCACCGGGAAACCACGCCTGACCACCATAAGCGCTTGAAAAGAATGATCCGATTTCCTGCACGTTCAGCTTGTACGCCAACACATACAGAATGATCAGCGCCAGCAGAAAGCGCGGTACGGTCATGCCAAGGAACGAGACAAACGACAGCACAGTGTCAACCCATGTATACTGCCGGGTTGCCGCGATGATGCCAAAGCTGATGCCGATAACGCTTGCCAGGATGTGGCAGGTCAGCGCGATGGCGATGGTGGCGGGCAGGCGTTGCATCACCACATCCAGCACCGGCTTGTTGTAGGCAAAGGACTGTCCGAAATCTCCACGCGACAGGATGCCCCAGATCCAGCGGCCATATTGCATGACCATCGGATCATTCAGGCCGTGCGCCTCGCGGTAGGCATCGGCGGCGGCACCTGCGGCCTCGGCAGTCGCGTTGCCTTGCACCATCATGTTGGTGCGGATGAAGTCGCCATAGTCACCGGGCGGGGCCTGAATGATGGCGAATGTGATCACACTCATCACCGCCAGCACCGGAATGGCCTGAAGAATGCGGATCGCAAGGAAGCGCAGCATCGGCATCACCTTATGAAGGGAAACAGAGGGGGTCTGGCGGGCAAGAACCCCTGCCCGCCAGTGGGATCGTGTCCCTTATTTGGCCATCATCGGGCCGGCATCACCCAAGGCACCCGGCAGAGTGTTGGCGTGCAGCTCGATCGCCAACTGCTTGTCCGCAGGCACGAACACACGCTCGCGGATGATGTTATCCTCGGCCCAGTTGTACATGAAGATCGGCGCACCGGCGGGGATGTTGGCGAACCGCTTGTTCACAATCAACGCACCCGGATAGGCCGTCAAACCGATGCCATCAAGGTTTTCGGTGTAGGTCTTCTGATAAACCTTGGCCAGTTCCACGCGCTTGGCCGGATCACGTTCGCTGATAAAGGCGTTGGTGGTTTCGACCAGGGTTTGCTCGTAGGGCAGCAGGTCCAACTCGCCCGCAGCGTTGCTACGGTGGTTCAGGTCGGTCGTCGGACCAACCGGGGCCAGCGCGGTAGAGTTTTGCACCATGGTGATCAGTTCGGTGCCATTGCGGAACATGATCCAGTCGTACTTGCCAGCGTCACGGGCGTTGTCAAAGTCTTTGCCCGTCAGCGCGTTCAAGGTGACTTTCACCCCGACGTCGCCCATCATGGCAATCACGCCTTCAGACAGGCTTTTGTCCGTTGCATAGTCCGATTGCGTCAACAGGGTCACGTTCAGATCATCGCCGCCGGGCAGGTTGACAAAGCCGTTGCCGTCGCTGTCTTCCAGCCCCGCCGCCTTCAAGGCCTCTTTCGCACTGTCCACCGAGAACGGGTAGAACACGGTAGACGCTGCATCATAGAACGCGGTTCCGGCATAGATACCGCCCGGATATTGCGTGGTGAACGGGCCTTTCACAAGGCTTTCGCCCAGACGTTGACGGTCCATCGCGTACGAGATCGCCTTGCGGAAATCCAGGTTGCGGTTCAGATCGCGCACGGCCTGGCCACGGGCATCAGGTTCACCCCAGCCGTTGCCGGACAGGTTCGGATACAGCGTATAACCGATGGTGCGCGGACCAAAGGCCAGACGCGCCGGGCTTGCCGGATCGGCGGCTTTCTTCAGGCTTTCGACATAGTTTTCGGCCTGCTCCAGGTTCGAAAAATCGCCCGTGCCGGCCACGGCCTGCACGTCACGATCGCCCCAGGTGGACAGGCGATAGTGCATTTCGTTCAGGTAAGGCAGTTGCTGACCAGCCTCATCGACCTTCCAGTAATAGGCATTGCGGCGCAGGACCACGATGTCATCGGGGCGGTGTTCCACCACGCCCCAGGCGCCCATTGTCGGGAAGTTCATCATGTCCGACGGGAACGCCTGCTGGAACGCCTCATAGCTTTCGCCACCGTGTTTCGGGTGCTTGGGCTTCAGGACATGGCTTGGGCCGGGGCAGAAGTTGCCGTAGGCCATCGAGTACAGAACCGACTCCGGGAAGGCGGTGGTGAAGGTCATCTTGAAGGTGAACGCGTCGATGATTTCCAGAGTGGTGCCCGCGCCGTAGGTTTCTTGCGCAGCGCCCATCAGCGGGGTGACTTCCGGATCCATCACGACATCGTTCCAATAGAAATCAATGTCTTCGGTATCAAACGCATCGCCGTCCGACCACTTTGCACCCTCGATCAGATGCACGGTCAGCGACATGCCGTCTTCGGACCATTCCCAGGATTTGGCCAGGTTCGGCATCGGCTGCAGGTCCGACGAATTCACGGTGAACAGCGGGCCGGTGCGGGTCAGGCATTCGACCAGACCAATATCAATACCGCCCCAGCCATAGGACTGACCACCCCAGAAGTTCCAGCCTTCGGGACGACCGCCAATGACGTGGCGCATGACATCGCCGTAAACGCCATTGCCGTCGGGCATGTTGGCGGTCTTGTAGACCAGCGGCTCTTTCGGCAGACGGTCAGCGACCGGCGGCAGTTTGCCTGCGGTCACAAACTCGGTCACGAAGGCCGGTTCGGAATAGGCGGGAAGCGCCTTGTATTCGAACACATCGGAACGGTTTACGAAAATCGGTTCGCCTTGGGCGTCGAATTTCGGGGCTTCGGGCACAGCGGTGGGGGCGGCCATTTCGGCCTGCACCGCGAACGTCGAAACACCCAAAAGCAGCGCTGCAAATGCGCTGCGTGTGGCATGAACGTGCATCATTCCTCCCTGAGCCGCCAAGCGGCCTAGTCGTTTCTGTTTATCCTGAACCCTTGGACAGACAACCTCCAGCTGTCTTCGGATGGTGTTACGATGCGGAACTGCGGACTTTACTTCAATATCATTTTATCAGATTGTTTTCTGGCTTTCTAAGATACGGGGAAACAGCATGGCAAAGACCGACCAAGTGCCCCAGCGCGGCCCCACCCCCACACACGAGCGTCACTTCTACGCGGCCAACCGCGCCTTTGGGCGCTTTGGCATCCGAATATTCAACCCGCCGCTGATGGCGCAACATCACTGGCACGGGCATATCGAGGCGAATTTCGCCATCAACATGACGCTTGGTTATGATGTGGATGGCCAACCCGTGCAGGTGCCCGCCAATCGGCTGGTGGTGTTCTGGGCCGGGATTCCCCATCAGATGACGGCGGCTGATCCCGTTCGCGCCGATGCCTTCAACCTGTGCAACATCTACCTGCCGCTGGATGCCTTTCTGATGATGCATCACATCGCGCCGCTGCAAGTGACACTGCTGGGCGGCGGGATCATTGTTCTTCCTGAAAGCCTGTGCGACGAAGATCAGGTGCGGCGGTGGTATGCCGACTACCGCTCGGGTGATTTTGAGCGCAGTGAGTTGGTGAAGATGGAGCTGAACGCCCTGTTCCGCCGCAGTCAACTGACCGCGCCAGAGTATCTGTTGCCGCCCCGGCACGACAATGGTTCGGACCGCGCGCTGTCCTCGGCCCATATCCGCCATGTCATTGCCATGGTGCGCTATGCGCTTGAAAATCTGGATAAACCTTTGGCCAATGCACAGATCACGGCGGTGACTGGGCTGCATGAAAACTATGCGCTGGCCTTGTTCAGCCGCATCATGCAGATGCCGCTGAAGCAATTCGTGATCCGCATGCGGCTGATGCGGGCGCGGGCGTTGCTGGTCGAAAGTTCGATGGCGATTTCGGACGTGGCCGAAGCAGCCGGTTTTGCGTCGATCAGCCAGTTCTATGCGCAGTTCAAGGCGGGCTACGGGTTGGCCCCGGCGGCGGTCAGGGCGCAATATCTGAACGTGATCCCGCGCTAAAGCGCGTCGGTGACGGGGACAACATCCACCGCCTGATGGCTTTTCTGACCGCCCGAAATGCGCATGGTGCCCTTGATCGGGGCCACATCCGAATAATCCCGCCCCCGCGCCACAACGACATGGTCTTCCCCGGCAAAGCAATCGTTGGTGGGGTCAAATTCCACCCAGCCCACCGCCGGGCCACACCAGACGCGCGTCCAGGCGTGCATGGCATCAGCCCCCTCCAGCCGGGGCCTGCCGGGTGGGGGCCGCGTGCGCAGATAACCGCTGACATAACCGGACGGAATCCCGATGCCACGCAGACAACTGATCAGGATATGCGAATAATCCTGACAGACGCCCCGACGTTTGGCAAAGGCCTCGGCGGCAGGGGTATCGACCGTCGTCGCGGTCGCATCAAACCGCATATGACGGAAAAGCGCGTGCCCCACGGCCACAACCGCCTTGGCAACCGTCATCTCGGGCCGCACCAGCGTTCGGGCAAAATCCGTCATTGCGCGATCACGTGGCACCCGCAGCGATGCGGACAGAAAATGCAGCGGCGCCTCTGGGCCAACGTCACGGCACTGCGCCAGCGCGTCTGACAAATCGGCCAATCGCAGCGACCCGACCACAGCCGGGGGCACCGCATCACGCGTCACCCGTGCCCGCATCGTCAAGGTTACGCTGTCATGCGGGCCACGAAAGCTGAATTCGGTCACGCGGTTGCCAAAGAAATCCAGCCGATCCACCCGCTCTTGCGGGGCAGGTTCGATGGTAAGCGTGGCACTCTGCACGGTCTGCCCGGCGGCCAAGGCCAAGGGCATCACGCAGGCCACATGCCGCCCACCCACCGCCGGGTTGGCGTACTGATAGGCGATCCGCAGCTTGATCTCGAAATCCACCGCCCGCCCCCTATTGCATGAACGTGGCGTGCAGCGCCATCGACAGGTTCAATATTTGCCCATGGGCCACCAACAGTGACTTTGTATCCAAAGTTTGCACAGTATGCGCAGCCATTCTGGCCTGCACTGCGGCCACCTGCTGCGCAAAGGCCTCGACTTGGCCGGGTGCGCGCAAAAGCCCCAGATCGGCAACCTGTTGACCGATCACGTCCAGATGAAAGCGCACCGAGCGCGGGTTGGTTTCATCCAGTCCCAACAGGTCAAGCACGCTTTCGCGACTGGTGAACACGGCATAACGCTGACGGTGGACCATGATACTGTCGCCAACCTCGATGGTCAGATCCAAGCCCCCCAGTGGCGGAGTGGGGCCTGCCATTTCGGCCAGAAGATCGGTCATCATGGCGGCCCGTTCCAAAGACCGACCAATCGTCAGAAACTGCCACCCCGCCGCGCGGTACATGTTTTCATGCACAAGGCCCGAGAATCCCGCGATTTTCCGCAACATCACGCTCATCACCATGGCGGCATCACTGCCCGCCTCGGCAGTCTTGGCGATACGCGTCATCGACTTTTCCATATCTTTCAGTGCTGACCAGCCATCAACACTAAAGCGGTCACGGATCTGGCTGGCACTGTAGACCGCAGAGGCAAGAGTTGCGATCACACCCTGCGGAAAGGGTTCCGTTGCATCAACGCCATAGGATTGCAGCCTGGCCCGGATGGTGGCCAGCAGGGGGGCGGTTGCCGTCTCGTCCAAGCGGCTGTTGTAGGCCCGCACCAGCCGCAGCAGGCCTTCGGTGCGTTCGACATAGCGGCCCAGCCAGAACAGATTGTCAGCGGCGCGGCTTGGCAAGGGCCCCGGCTTGGCGCGGACAAATGGCGCGCTTTGCGGCTTCAGCATCGTCACGGCTTCCACCGGGGCATCGCCCACGATCCAGACATCAGCCACCGACCCGCCGTTCCGCATGGAAATGGCGGCAGGATCGGCGCTGGCCCCAATGCGGGCAAAACCACCGGGCATCACCTGCCACCCGGCTTGCGTCCGCGCCAGAAACACCCGCAGCGTCATCGGGCGCGGCACCAGCCCGCCATTTTCATAAACCGGCGTTGTTGACAGCGTCACCAGCTCTTTGCCCACAAGGCCCGCCGCGTTGTCGGTCAGCCAATCGTGCAATTCCGCATCATCTGCGCCGCGCATGTGCCCACCCACCGCATGGGTGGCCCCACTGTCAAACGGCATCCGCGTCGCCATCGCGGGGCCGATCATCATGCGTCCGGCATGGGCGCGCACATGTGCCAACTCGCTGTGCTGGCCGCACCACCACGTCGCCACATTGGGCAGCAACAGGGGCTTGCCGGTCAGCACCTGCGCAATCTTGGGCAGGAACGCCATCAAGGCCTGTGTTTCCAGCACACCGACGCCCAAAGCATTGACCATGCTGACATGGCCTTGCCGCACCGCCGACATCAGGCCCGGCGTGCCCAACTGGCTGTCCTCGCGCAGTTCAAGCGGGTCGGCCCAAACGCCATCCATCCGCCGCCACAGCACATCGACAGGGGCAAGCCCCTCAACGGTACGCACCCGCAACTGGCCGTTTTCAACGGTCAGATCCTCGCCTTCCAGCAGGGTCATACCCAGATAGCGCGCGATATAGGCCTGTTCGTAATAGGTGTCGGTCAAGGGGCCCGGCGTCAGAATTCCCACCCGTGACGCAGGATCGGCCCGCAGTTTTTCCAGCGCATCGCGGAACGACCGGAAGAACCCTGCCAGCCGATGCACGTTGGCCTGACCGTACAGTTCGGGGAACACCCGGCTTGCGGCGACCCGGTTTTCCAATGCAAAGCCCGCGCCCGATGGTGCATCGGTGCGGTCCGACAACACCCACCAGCGGCCATCGGGGCCACGACCAATTTCAAACGCGATGAAATGCAGGAAGTGGCCCGACCGGGGCTTTACCCCAACCATCGGACGCAGCCATTCCGGGTTTTCCGCAATCAAAGCGGCAGGCAGATGGCCATCGGCCACCAGCCGGTTCTCGCCGTAAAGATCAGCCACCACCTGCTCCAGCAGATCGGCGCGCTGGATCAGTCCCGCCGCGATGCCGCGCCAGTCGGTCTCGGGCAGGATGATCGGCACCGGGCTGAACGGCCAATCCCGCCCGACTCCGGTTTTGTCGCCATACTTGCGGAAAAACACGCCGGTGTCGGCAAGATGCTGGTCACCGCGCGCAAAGGCATCGGCAATTTCGGCCTCGGTCAGGGTGGACATATGCGCAATCAGCCCCGCCCAGACGCCACGCATGCCCCCGCTGGCGTCGGCCAGTTCATCGGGCACACCGGGAAGCGGCCGATACCGGGCAAAAAGCTGGGTATCGACTGGCTTTGCTTTGGGCTTGCGGGCCATCAGTGCCGGGGGACGCGGCGCAGGTCGAGGGTCATCGGGAACTCGGGATGCGGGGTTTCGGTGGGCGGTTCGTAGAAGCCGGCAGTATGACCGCGCGCTTCAAAACGGGCAAGTCGCCGCGCCTCTGCCTCATTGCTGTTCACCGGGAAGGTGTCGTAATTGCGCCCGCCGGGGTGGGCCACGTGATAGGTGCAGCCGCCCAAAGCGCGGCCGTTCCAGGTATCGTAGATGTCAAAGGTCAGCGGCGCGTTCACCGGCAACACCGGATGCAGCGCCAACGGCGGTTGCCACGCCTTATAACGCACACCCGCCACAGAAATCCCGGCCCCCGCCGCCTGCATCGGCATCTGGCGCTGGTTGCACATCACGGTATAGCGCCCCGGATCGGCGCAGCTTAGCTTGGCCTGCAACCGTTCAACCGAACTGTCAGTATAGCGCACCGTGCCACCGATCGCCCCGGTTTCGCCCAGCACATGCCAAGGCTCCAACGCCTGTCGCAGTTCCAGCGTTACGCCTTCGACGGTGACTTCGCCGCAAAAGGGGAAACGGAATTCGGCCTGCGCCTTGAACCAGTCGGGGTTCAGATCAAAGCCGTGATCGCGCAGATCGGCCAGAACGTCCAGAAAATCCGCCCAGACGAAATGCGGCAACATGAACCGGTCCGCCAGATTAGTACCCCAGCGCGTCAGGTTGCCCTTGATCGGGCTGGCCCACATCCGCGCGATGATGGCGCGGATCAGCAGTTGCTGGGCCAGCGACATGCGCGGGTTCGGCGGCATTTCAAACCCGCGGAATTCCACCAGACCAAGGCGGCCTGTCGGGCCATCGGGGGAATACAGCTTGTCGATACAGATCTCGGCGCGGTGGGTGTTGCCGGTGACATCCACCAGCAGGTTGCGCAGCAGACG
>CAZCFC010000066.1:0-12442 GCA_964497815.1 uncultured Cypionkella sp. | reverse complement strand
CGGCTGGCATCGACCAGTGCGTCGGCCCGACAGGCGCGGCCGCCGACGAAGAGGCCGGCGTTGGCGTGAAAGATGTCCAGCTGCGCGGTCCGGGCCAGTATCTGCGGCATCATAGTGCCCACCGACGCCGGAGAGGTAAGGTCAATCACCAGGGGAATGGCCTTGTCGCCCAATTCGGCACACAGGGTGGCCAGCCGGTCTGCGGCCCGGTCGATCAGCACCACCTGCGCCCCCGCAGCCAGCATCGTGCGGGCGCACTCCAGCCCGATCCCCGACGCAGCCCCGGTGACTGCAGCCACTTTTCCGTTCAACTCGTTCGACATGTCAGTATTCCTTCAATTCAGGCCCGGCCATGCGAGGCGCGGCTTTGGCGGGCAAGGCTGTCCACGATCACGGCAATCGCCAGAACCGCCCCGGTGATCATGTAACGCAGGCTGGAGTTCAGGTTGAGCAAGGTCAGCCCGTTGGCGATGGACTGGATCACGATGATCCCCAACAGCGCCGAGAACGCCGAACCGCGCCCCCCGAACAGGCTGGTGCCGCCAATCACCGCAGCCGCTATGGCATTCAGATTGACATCGCCGGTTCCCGCCTGCTGGCTGGACGAGGCAAGACGTGCCGCGGACAGAACGCCACCCAGCGCCGCAAGGCCGGAACACAGCATGAAAGCGCTGATGTAGATGCCACGCACATTGATGCCGGCCCGTCGCGCCGCCTCGGCATTGCCGCCCACGGCCTTCATGGAACGGCCCCACTGCGTCCGGGTCAGCGCGTAATTCATCACCAGAACCAGCCCCACAAACAGTGCGAACATCCATGGCACCCCGCGCCCAAGGCTCAGGTAG
Organism: uncultured Cypionkella sp.; assembly: GCA_964497815.1. Taxonomy (GTDB): domain Bacteria; phylum Pseudomonadota; class Alphaproteobacteria; order Rhodobacterales; family Rhodobacteraceae; genus Cypionkella. The sequence continues at coordinate 11,597 of CAZCFC010000066.1, read as the reverse complement.
GCCACGATCGCCACCAACGTCACCGTGGTCAGCACCGCCTTCAGCACCAGCCCCGAAGATGACCCCGCCGACAGGTTCGCCGCCCTGCGCCGCGCGTTCGTGCGGCGTCCCACCACCAACATCACCAGACCCGGGATCAACGCCAGACTGTAAGACAGCCACGCAGGCAGGATCAGCAACTGGCCAAACTCAACCATCTTTGACCCATACGGCAGGTTGATCGAACCGGTGGCCCCCAGCATGTACAACTGCAACCCCAACAGCGCCAACAGCCCCGACAGAGTGGACACGAAACTTGGCATCCCCAGCCGGTTGCGCAACGTGGCATAGACCGCCCCGATCAGCGCGCCCAAGGCCACCGATGTTCCGATCGCCACCGGCAAAGGCACACCCTGATTGACCCAAAGCACCCCGATGATGGCCGAGCCAACCCCGCTCATCGAGCCGACCGACAGGTCAATCTCGCCCAGCATCAGCACACAGACGATCCCAAGAGCGATTACGCCGGTGGTCGAGCAATCGAACAGCAGGTTCACCAGGTTGTTGGGCGACAGAAAGACCGGATTCAACGCCGTGAACACCGTCCAGATTATCGCCAGACCAACGACCACGGGCAACGACCCCAGATCGCCGGATTTCACCCGGTCGATGAACGCCTTGATCGTACCGGCAATCCCGGTGGCATGGGTGACACGCGCGTCGGCGCGGTCCAGATTTTGGGTCATAGCGGCTCTCCTGCGGCTTCGCGCAACCGGTCTGCCCGGCGCGAGACGGCGTTATCGGTGGCCCCCGTGATGGCCCCCACAAGGTCTTGATTGCTGGCGTCGGGCGTGAAAACGCCATTGTTGCGACCCAGTCGCAGCACGACAATGCGGTCTGCCACGGCACGCACGTCTTCCATGTTGTGACTGATCATGATGACGCCCAAGCCCTTGTCGCGCACCCGTTCGACAAGGTTCAGCACCTCGGCCGTTTGCGCCACGCCAAGGGCGGCGGTGGGTTCGTCCAGCATGATGATCCTGGGATCAAGCAACAGCGACCGGGCGATGGCCACGGTCTGGCGCTGACCGCCCGACAAGGACGCGATCGGTTCGCGCACCGACGGGATGCGCGCGGCCAGTTCGTTCAGCAAGGTCCAGGCCCGCACCTCCATCGCCACTTCGTCAAGCCGCAACGGGTTCAGTTCCTGCCCCAGAAAGATGTTCGCCACCACGTCCAGATTTTCGCACAACGCCAGATCCTGAAAGACGGTGGCAATCCCAAGCTGCAACGCCGCCTGCGGACTGGACAGGCTGACCGGCTTGCCGTGAAATTCAAGGCTGCCCGACGAGGCCTGATGCACGCCCGCCAACACCTTGACCAGCGTGGATTTGCCCGCGCCGTTGTCGCCCACCAAGGCCACAACTTCGCCTGCGTGGATGTCCAGATCAATATCCGTCAGCGCCGACACCGCGCCGAAATTCTTGGAAATGCCGCGCAGGCGCAGCAACAACTCGCCCCTTGGCTTGCGCGTGTGTGATCGGTCCGACATCGGCTGTCCTTTCATTGGAAAAAGACCGTCTGGTCATTGAAAAAAGACCGTCTGGCCCCGGGAGGAAGGGCCAGACGGCAGGTCGGCGTTACTGGATGCCCAGTTCCGCACAGCCAGCGGCATAGCGATCGACGCACAGTTCAGCGGCGGTCACGATGCCTTTGTCGATGATCTCGGCCTTCAGGTTTTCACGCGTCACCACAGCCGGAACAAACAACTGCGACGGCGTGTCATACAGGCTCATCTCGGCCTTGGGCGTTTCGCCGTTCAGGAACTGCACCGCGATTTGTGCCGCAGCCGCAGCCACGATTTCCGAAGGTTTCGAGATAGTGTTGTACTGATCGCCCGCGATGATCAATTGCAGCGCCGCGATGGTCGCGTCATTGCCTGTCACTGGCGGAACCGGATCAACGCCCGCCGCCTTGAACGCCGCCACTGCGCCGCCGCCGGTGCCATCATTCGCCGCAACGACGCCGATGATGTCGGCCCCAAAGCGCGTCACCTGACCTGCCGCCCATTCCTGCGCCTTCGGCGGGGCCCAGTCGGGGGTGTCAAATTCGGCAAGCGTCGCGTAGCCGCTGGCCGCAATGCCTTCATGAATGCCGTCCTTGATCAGCCCGGCCGCCGCATCGGTGGGCGAACCGTTGATCTGCAACACGCCGCCCTTGTCGGTGGGCAGGCCCAGATCCTTCAGATGCGCCATCAGCGATTCCGCAATGGCTTTGCCGATGCCTTTGTTATCAAACGAAACATAGTAGTCGGCCGGCTTGTCGGGGATCGGGCGGTCATAGGCGATGACCTTGACGCCCTGACTTTGCGCAAGGCTGACCATGGCTGCGGCGGCCGAACTGTCCACCGGGTCCAGCACGATCACCGTCGCGCCTTGGGTGATCACAGAATTGAACTGCTGCTGCTGCAGGGCGGCATCAGCGGTGGCGTTCTGATAAATCACGGTACAGTCGGGGCACAACTTGGTCATCTCGGCCTGAAAGCCGGGGAAGTCGTGCTGTTCATAGCGGGTCGAGGCCTGATCAGGCATCAGGAAGGCCACGGTTCCCACGGTTTGCGCCATGCCAGCGCCACCGATCAGGGCCGTCGAAAGCGCCAAAGCGCCCAGAAGATGCGATGCAGAAAGTTTCATTGGTCGTCCTCCATGTTGACCGTTCTGTCAGAACCCCGGCGGCGCGGATTGGCACCGTGGGGGCGGATCGGTCGGGGCTTTGGACAAAGCTGCACCATGCGATGGCAAACGAGGCTGCCGCCGCTGCAATCTGTCCGTCACTCAGACCGGGACTTCGCCGCAGCGGTCCGGGGGTCCTCTGTCCACCCCGCACCACAGTTGGCAAAATTCCCTCAGGCCGCTAGGGCCGGGGGTTGGTTTTCCGCCAGCAAATCCCGGAACCGCGAAGGCGTCATGCCCTTTTGCGCCAGAAACTGCCGGTTGAAATTCGATATGTTGTTGAAACCCGAAGAAAAGCACACATCCGCGATTTTCAGATCCCCGGTCCCCATCAACAACTGGCAGGCCAGATTGATCCGCAGCCGATTGACATATCTGACCAGCGCCTGCCCGGTGTGCCGCCGGAAACTGCGCGAAAATGTGGCAGGGCTTAGCCCCGCAATCCGCGCCAGATCGGACTCTGCGAACGGTTCGGTCAGGTTGGCGTTGATATAGGCCAGCGCCTCGTTGATACCGGTTGACATGAAGCCCGACGGATCAGGCAGATAGCGCGACGAGGTCAGGCTGGTCACGTCGCCACGCGACAGGTGGCCCAGAAGGCCCAGAAACACCTCAATCCGCCGGATGCCCTGCGCCGTAACCAATTCGGCCAGCAGGGGGGCTGCGGCAGCCGCCGTCGCGGGGGAAAACAGCGCGCCCCGGCGGCTGACCTCCAGCAGATCCGCGCAGGCCCCCAATTCGGGGAAAAGCGCCATGGCATCCGCAATGAACTCGGCCGTGAACTGCAACACCCGGCTGCGCAGCGGAACCGGGCCGGAAATATCGCTGACCCAGTTGTGCGGCAGGTTCGGCCCGGTCAACACCAGATTGCCCGGTTCAAAAGTACCAATGAAATCACCGACAAAGTAACGACCCGCCGTCGCCACAACGTGATGGATTTCGTATTCGGGGTGAAAATGCCAGCGCACAGTGTGATAGGGATAGCCGTGTTCCCACGCCTTGAAACTTTCCGCGCGTCCGATCTGGACGACTTCCAGGTCCGGTTTCATCCGCATTTCCTCCCTTTGCAACTCCGGGCGCCTGGCCCGGTTTTTGCACGTTCTGCCCTGTGGGTTTGCACATCGGCCTGCCATAATCCTAGCCGCAGGGGGGGGGCCGGTCTACTACAGCGCCAACCGATCACTGATACTTTCTTGTCGTTTTGTCTGGATTTCGGGCTGATATTGGCCAAAGACCACCCTGTGGATCAATGAAAGTCGGCCACACAGAATCATCTGCCCCCCAAATGGCCACGGACTTTACGTTACAAACTGAATCCCACCACTGCGGCCCGGCCCTTGATCGGGACAATGCCTGAGAAACGCCCGCCCCTGATTATGGCCGATGCCAGCCTTGGCGCGGGTTTTATCGCCTTGCTCTGGAAACCCTGTGGATCCTGCCCGGCCTGTGGCAAATCCTGATCGCCACTGGCCAGTTCGCAGCAGCAGCCAACCTGCCCGCGATGATGCGTCTGGCCGCGATGTGGTACCTGCTGCTGATCGGGCGGACGGGGATGCGCAATGGGCGGGGCCGATTGCGGGTTGCAGTCTGCCTGCGTTCTGCGACAGGCCCCCGGGCAGGACCGGTCATACCGCCCGTTTTGCGTATGTCGGCCCTAACCGCGTGATGCACAAAAAGGCAGGCCTCTGCCTGCTGACGGCGCTGATCACCCGGCCCGGGGGCCAGACCTTTGCGAAACTGAAACGTCAGTGTGCGCTGACCGACAGCAAACAAAGCCGAGATATGAAAGTGTTGCAGGACAATGGCTTGGTCAGGGTGCGACGGGAAATTGGGACAACCGCCCCCACACCCACACCAGCATCACCGCCAAAGGTCAGCAACAATTTCTGGACACGCTGACGGTCCTTGAACAGGTTGTCCGGGATGCCGCCAAGTTCCGCAATACGGTGCCGGATCCGGCCTGATTTTTCCGCCAAAAGCTTGACAATGCAAGGTATTTTGCACCCCCAGGTCACGGCTGTTCAGCGTCGTGCTTGGGCTCTTGCAATGGGGCTGCACTGCTTGGGCCGCGGCCTTTGCCAGCGGTTTGCGACGGGCAATGTTCTGGCCCCAGATTTGGTGGGGTGTGGTTTGGCGTGGCCAGTCTGGCAATGGCAACGACGGGCGCTGTGATACGGGTGGTTGCGACAGGTCTGACGCATCCCCCTTCGGCGCAGCACTGGGCAAGGATTGCCCTGTGCATCGGCTTGGAGTTCTGTCCTGAACGGCTGAATTCGGCAGTTAAGCATTTGGGTGATGTGGCATCACGGGGCCAGTCCTGCGGGTACCAACGCCAAGGACATCGCCGGCGCCGGGGGGCTGATTTGCGCCAGTGCGGCCTGTGAAATCTGTGCGGTCCTGATTGTGCCCAATGTCTGGGATGCGCTGTTTTCTTGCCATATCGCTGGGAACCTTTGCGGGTGCCGATGCGGGGGCGGATCGCATGGCAAGGGTTCAGCGGCCCGCCAGCGCCCATCGGGCCGCCGATGCGAGGACCGACTTGACGTAGCGGCAATCAGACCAAATCATTGGATAAACCGAATACATTCCAATATCTTGCAAGATTTTGTTACAAAACTAAATGGCTCTGCTTGCTATGTTTGTCATAAAATAGTTACCTGCTTGCTACATCGGTACACCAACGGACATGCATCTGCTTTGGCCGGAACCAGAAGAACCGCAACCGGGAGATTTCCACATGAATCTTAAGACAACCCTAACCGCCTCTGTCAGCGTGCTTGCAATGCTGACCGCAACGGTCGCTTCGGCGCAATCGCTTGCGGAACTGGAAGCCGCCGCCAAAGCAGAAGGTGCCCTGACCACCATCGCGCTGCCGCATGACTGGTGTGGCTACGGTGCCGTGATCGAAGGCTTCAAAGCCAAATATCCCGAAATCGCCGTCAACGAATTGAACCCCGATGCCGGTTCGGCAGATGAAATCGAAGCGATCAAGGCCAACAAGGACAACACCGGCCCGCAGGCCCCCGATGTGATCGACGTTGGTCTGGCCTATGGTCCGTCGGCCAAGGCCGAAGGTCTGACCCAGCCGTACAAAGTGTCGACCTGGGACGAAATCCCGGAAAACATCAAGGACGCCGAGGGCCATTGGTATGGTGACTACTACGGCGTGATGTCGTTCCTTGTGAACAAGGACCTTGTTGCCAACGTGCCCGCCGACTGGGCCGATCTGCTGAAGCCGGAATATGCCGGTCAGGTTGCTCTTGCCGGTGATCCGCGCGCCTCGAACCAGGCCATTCTGGCCGTGCATGCCGCAGGTTTGGGCAAAGGTGCGGCCGCAGGTGATGCCGCAGGCAAGGCCGGGCTGGACTACTTCGCCGAGATGAACAAGGCCGGCAACTTCGTGCCCGTCATCGGCAAGGCCGGCACCCTGGCACAAGGCACCACTCCGATCGTTGTGATGTGGGATTACAACGCCTTGGCCGCCCGTGACACCTTGGCTGGCAACCCGCCGGTTGAAGTCGTGGTTCCGGCGACCGGCGTTCAGGCTGGGGTCTACGTGCAGGCGATTTCCGCCTATGCACCGCACCCGAATGCCGCAAAACTGTGGATGGAATACCTGTATTCCGACGAAGGTCAGCTGGCTTGGCTGAAGGGCTACTGCCACCCGGCACGCTTTAACGCGATGGTCAAGGCTGGCAAGGTTCCGCAAGAGCTGATCGACGCGCTGCCGCCGGCTGCCTCTTATGAAGTCGCCTATTTCCCGACGCTGGAAGAGGTGGACGCCAACAAGGCCGCCGTCACGGCAGGCTGGGATGCCACCGTCGGCGCCAACGTTCAGTGATCTGAACCGCCCTGCCCCTTGATCGGGGGCAGGGCATTTCTTTCAGGGGCCGCAAGAGCCCTGCAAAATGACCGACAGGAAGTCTGACAATGCCGCCCACGCCTTCGCCGGGCCAAAAGCCGCGCCGCCGCTTGCCCCTGCATTGGCTGGGGCTGTTGCCATTTGCGCTGTTCACGTTGCTGTTTCTGATCATGCCCACGATGAAGATCGTGATCGGCGCGTTTCAGACGCCAGACGGCGGGCTGACCCTGCAAAACATTGCCGATCTGAACACGGAACAGATCCGATCCGCCTATTGGACCTCGATCCAGCTGTCGCTGATTTCGGCGGCCTTGGGCTGCCTGATCGGTTTTGCCATGGCCGCGGGCGTGGTGCTGGGGGGCTTGCCGAAATGGGTGCGCGGACCGCTGTTGACGTTTTCGGGCGTGGCATCGAATTTTGCCGGGGTGCCGCTGGCCTTTGCCTTCATCGCCACTCTGGGGCCGGCGGGTCTGATCACACTGTATCTGAAGACAAATTTTGGCATCAACCTGCGTGCCATGGGATTTAACCTGTTGTCGTTCTGGGGTCTTGTCGTCACCTACCTGTTCTTTCAGATTCCGCTGATGATCCTGATCATCACCCCGGCATTGGACGGCCTGAAGCGTGAGTGGCGCGAAGCCGCCTCGGTCCTGGGGGCCAGCGCCAGCCAATACTGGCGCATGGTGGCCTTTCCGATCCTGTTCCCTGCACTGCTGGGGACCTTTGCGCTGCTGTTTGCCAACTCGTTTGGTGCGATTGCCACCGCCTATGCGCTGACCGGGCCACAGTTGAACATCGTGCCGATCAAGCTTTTTGCGCAAATTCGGGGTGATGTGCTGGGCAATCCGAACCTGGGCTATGCGCTGGCCTTCGGGATGATCGTGATCACGGGCATCGCCAATTTCATCTACATCTGGCTGCGAGCCCGCTCGGAACGGTGGCTGAAATGACCAAAGTCTTTTCATGGGCTGCCCTGATCTTCGGGCTTTTGTATTTCTTCCTGCCGCTGGCGGGGATGACCGAGTTTTCGTTGAAAATGCGGCGCGGCGTCTATTCGTTTGACGCCTATGCCCGGGTTCTTGCCGATCCGCAGTTTCAGGAAACCTTCGGCTATTCGGTGCTGATGGCGCTGGCGACCATTGTGTTTGGTGTGCTGTTGGTGGTGCCAACCGCCTATCTGGTGCGCTTGAAATTGCCGCAGATGCGCCCGTACATCGAGTTCATCACCCTGCTGCCTTTGGTGATCCCGGCTATCGTGATCGTGTTTGGCTATATCCGGCTTTACAACACCTCCAGTTGGTTGCCGTTGACCGGGACCACCACCGGCACGAATATCCTGTTGACCATGGGGTATGCCACGCTTGCCCTGCCCTACATGTACCGATCTGTTGATACAGGGTTGCGCACCATCGACGTGGCCACCCTGACCGAGGCCGCACAAAGCCTGGGTGCGGGCTGGTTCACCATTCTGGCGCGGGTGATTTTGCCGAATGTTCTGGTGGCGGTGCTGTCGGGTGCTTTCCTGACCTTTGCGATCGTCATTGGTGAATTCACCATGGCGGCGCTGTTGGACCGGCCCGCCTTTGGCCCCTATATGCAACTGTTGGGGGCCAACCGCGCCTATGAGCCGCCAGCGCTGGCCGTGATTGCGTTTGTGATCACATGGGGCTGCATGGGGCTGATCCAACTTGTCACCCGCTTTTCGAAACACACACGGGCGCAAACCTAAATGGCTTTTCTGGACATCCAGCACCTTGAGAAATCCTTCGGTGCCACCCGCGTGGTCAAGGATTTCAACCTGTCGATCGAAAAAGGAGAGTTCATCTCGCTGTTGGGTCCGTCGGGCTGCGGCAAGACCACAGTGCTGCGGATGGTCGCGGGGTTTGAAACCCCTTCGGCGGGCGTGATCCGGATCGGGGACCAGGACGTTGTGAACCTGCGCCCCAATCAGCGCAACATCGGCATGGTGTTTCAATCCTATGCGTTGTTTCCGAACCTGACCGTGGCGCAGAATGTGGGCTTTGGCCTGCGTGTTGCGGGCGTGGCCAAGCCCGAGATTGACACCCGTGTCACCGAAATGTTGGGGCTGATTGGCCTGCCCGATCTGGGCAGCCGCTATCCGTTCCAACTGTCGGGTGGGCAGCAACAGCGCGTTGCGCTGGCCCGCGCATTGGCCGTGCGTCCGCGCGTGCTGCTGCTGGACGAGCCACTGTCGGCGCTGGACGCGAAAATCCGCGTGTCGCTGCGCAGCGAAATCCGCGAGATTCAAAAGCGGCTTGGCATCACCACCATCTTCGTGACCCATGATCAGGAAGAAGCGCTGTCGATGTCGGACCGCATCGTCGTGATGAATGGCGGTATTGCCGAGCAGGTTGGCGCCCCGTTTGACATCTACAACCGCCCGGCAACAAAGTTCGTGGCGAACTTTGTGGGCACGCTCAACACGTTTGACGCCGAGGTATCGGACCCGTCCACAGGTCGGGTGCGGATCGGGGCTGTCGAGGCCGAACTGGGCACCAGTCTGACTGCGGCAAGGAACAGCCAAATCGGGCTGGCCCTGCGCCCCGAAGCCGTTCACCTTTCCCAGGCACCGGGCCGCAGTCTGACGCTTGACGCGAGGATTGTCGCGGTAGAGTTCATGGGGTCGGTCATCCGGATCAAGGCCGATGTGGCGGGCAACGACGTGTCGCTTGACACGTTCAATCGCACCGACACACCACCGCCTGCCGTCGGAGATCGGGTGGCGATCCACATAAACCCCAAGGATTTCATCCTGTTGGGGGCGTAGACCGAGCCACAACGGCAAAACAAATCTTGCAACCAAACACCACAAGGCGACTGCGGCCCAATAGCCTGTGGTCATTGGGTGGGATGAAAGCATCATCAGGCCAACCTGCGTTCATCCGCAGCCGGCGCGTAGAACTGCGCCTGACTGCGGCCCGCCCGCTTGGATGCATAGAGCGCAATATCAGCGTCACCGAGCATGCGGTCAGCATCTGGCCGATCATAAAGACTGGATACAGTCAGTCCGATTGACCCGGAAATGCGACATGTTTCCCCTTCGAAATCAATGGGTTGCGCAAGCCGATCAATAATCCGCCTTGCGATTTGCGCCAGCCTGGCCGCGTCGGGCAAACCGGGAAGGATGACCACAAACTCATCCCCGCCGAGCCGCGCCACGGTGTCGGTGGCCCGGGTTTCCGCCCGCAAGACAGCCGCCACTTCGCGCAGCACATGATCACCCGCAGCATGACCAAGCGTGTCATTGACCTGTTTGAAAAAATCCAGATCCAGATGCATCAGGCCAAAAACCGCCCCTTGCCGGATCAAGCCCGCCATCACCAGATCCAGCGCGCGGCGGTTGCGCAGCCCCGTCAAGGTATCCGTAAGCGCCTGTTCCTCGGCGGCCACTTTTGCGCCCTGCAGCCGCAGATTGAGGCTGCGCAATTCCTCCATCACCGCGGTTTTCACCTCAACCAGAAACAACAGTTCGACGGCCAGATCGGTGGCGGCAAAGTCAGCATCGGTCAAGCAATGCTGGCGGACGGCCTCAATCACGCCAATGCCAAAGGACAGGTTGATCAAGACGCCGCCCCCCTGCAGAGGCACCGCAAGGCCGCGAAGCTGCACGCCACCGATCGACAGATGCAGCCGTTCCCCCGCGCGGGCCAAAAAGACGCTGATGCCGTCCAACCCCGCCGGATTGCGCAATGCAAAAACAGATTGAAAGGCCTGACCGATTGGCAAAGGCGCGGGCAGCAACTTGGCAAGCGTCGGGCCAATTGCGGTGATCTGACCGACAGCGTCCAGCGCCACACACATGGGCATCAGCCGTGTCAGCGCCGCCGTTTCAAGCGTGAAATCTGGCACAGTCATGATCTAGCCCACCGGCTGTGCAAGGTCAAAGCGGCGCCCTGCACTGTGGCGGTGATCCAGCAGCTGCACGGCAATCACCTCTGCCCCGTCATGGCAGCCGTCGTGATCAAGCAGGACCAATGCGCCGTAGTCATCGGCCATGGCGCGCAAAAGCCCGACGATGACATGGCCCACGCCCGGGATCAGCGCAGAACAGTGCAACCGATAGACACCACAGCCATGATCGACCAGACGCAGCTGTGGCAAATCAAGATCTGGCAGTGCGAGGTGGCTGCGCTCTGGCACATCTTCCAGGGAATGCAGAAAATCCTGAAATGTCACGCCGCCAAAGCGCAGCAGGCGCCGCAGCCGTTCCAGATTCGGGTGCGAAACCAGATAGGTGCCCAAATCCTCAAGCACGGTTTCGCGCGGACGGCGCAATATCCGGGCCGCAGTTTCAATCACCCCTTCGGTCAGCGCGGCGTCATAGGTCAGCAAGGGTTCAAAGCTGTCAAATCCAAGTCCGGCGGCGTGCGTCACCTGCCGCCAGATCGCGGGGCCGTAGGTGTCGCGCAAAAAGCATTGGATCGAACGGTTGATTAGGCCATGCATCGCTACACCAGGATTGATTCGCTTTCAGTCTAGGCGTCGCGGGTTAAGACTTTGCTTAAGGGCTAAGGCGAAATCATCAGGCCGGTTTCCCCGATCATCAGCATGTTCAAAGGTGCCGGGACCAGTGACGGCGACGTGCTTTGCAGGTGCCGAATGGCAGCAAGCCCGTCGGCCCCGTCGGGCAAACTGCCAAAGCCGGGAATAATCTGACGGCGCGTCAGGAAGGGGCCGTCCAGCGACAGGCCGGTATAACTGACATAGCCGGCAGGGCTGTACAGGGCAAACAGCGCCTCATCGCCGGGCTGACGGGGGTAGAAATCGGCCACAACCATCACACAGCCGGGCCCGCCCCCGGGCAGATCGGTTTTGCACGAAACCGTCCAGCTTTGCAGATCGGCCAAATCTGCCGCCACCAGAAAGGCGTCGCGCCGCGCCGTTGCACTGGCGGGTTGCAGGGGCATCACCGCAACCAGATCGGCGCGGGCCTGATCCACCCCGGCCGCAAGGACATCACCGTTGCCTGCCAGCAGATCGGCCAATGCTTGCTGCCCCGGCTG
>CAZCFC010000065.1:0-12732 GCA_964497815.1 uncultured Cypionkella sp. | reverse complement strand
GTTGCGCGCGGCCTTCATCGCATGGGCCGAATTGATCATGGCCCGCAATTCGGCGGCGTCGGTTTTGTGGATGTCGAGAAAATGGTTCATGAGACGTCTCGTTCTGGGCGAGCGCCGGGGGCTGTCTGCCCCCGGACCCCCGAGGATATTTTTACACAGAGGATGACCAAAGGTGGCCTTCCACTCGTCGGGAGGCGCAATGCGCGGCCTCGGCGCTGGGGTGATCAAGGTGCATCAGGCGGACCGGATGCGGGTCGCGGCGCGGTCCAGACGGGCCAGAGCCTCGGCAATATCCGGGTCGGGGATATTCAGCGCGGGCAAAAGGCGCAGGACGTTGTCGGCGGCGGGGACGGTCAGCAGGTGTTCGGCATAAGCCGCCTTGACCACATCCAGATTGGACGCCTTGCACTTCAGGCCAAGCATCAAGCCCTGGCCACGGACCGCCTCGAACACCGTTGGATGCAGGGCGACAAGGCCTTCCAGCCCCTGCCGGAACTGCGCGCCCTTGCGCGACACCGCATCAAGGAAGCTGTCTTGCGCCACGATGCCCATGACGGCCGCGCCAACGGCACAGCCCAGCGGGTTGCCGCCGTAGGTTGAGCCATGCGTGCCCGCCCCCATGCCGCTGGCCGCATTTTCGGTGGCCAGCACCGCCCCCAACGGAAAGCCGCCGCCGATGCCTTTCGCCACCATCATGATGTCAGGCGTGACACCGGCCCATTCATGCGCGAACAGCTTGCCCGTACGGCCAACTCCACATTGCACCTCGTCGAAAATCAGCAGCGTACCGGTTTCATCGCACAGGTCCCGCAGACCCTTCAGGCATTGATCCGGCACCACCCGTATGCCGCCCTCTCCCTGCACCGGTTCGATGATCACGGCACAAGTGCGGGTGGTGATCGCGGCACGCAACGCATCGTGATCACCCCATTTCAACTGCCGGAACCCCGGCATCAGCGGGCCAAAGCCCTTGACCATCTTCTCGGACCCGGCCGCAGCGATTGCCCCGGTCGAGCGACCATGGAAAGCCCCTTCAAACGCGATGATCTCGACCCGGTCGGCCTGATCATGGTCGTAATGGTACTTGCGCGCCATCTTGATCGCCAACTCACAAGCCTCGGTTCCGGAATTGGTGAAGAACACCGTGTCCGCGAAACTATGCTCTACCAGCATCTCGGCCAGCTTTTCCTGCTCCGGAATGCGGTAGAGGTTCGACACATGCCAGACCTTCGCCGCCTGCGCCGTCAGGGCCGCGATCAGATCGGGATTTGCGTGGCCCAGCGCATTCACCGCAATCCCTGCGCCCAGATCCAGATAGCGGCTGCCATCTGTGGCCGTCAGCCAAGAGCCCTCGCCCTTCTCGAACGCAATCGGGGCACGGTTATAGGTGGGCAGAACCGGAGTGATCATGGGCGGGGCCTTTCACGGGAAAGCCTAGGCGTAGCCAAGGACATAAGGGGAAGTCAACGGATGGGTCACCCAAAACACCGGGCAAAGCGGATCAAACGTCAGGCGCTGCGGCGCTGGCGTCGGGGACGGGCATGAAAGGCGGTCCGGATCATCATGCAGGCGGGCATATCGCAACGCCCGCCGCCTGTAAACGGGTTTCAGACCAACCGTCGGGCCAACTGGTTCTGCCGTTCGATCACGCGGGGCAGATCAATCGTGGCGATCTGACCGCCCCGCACCACTTGCCGCCCCTCAACAAACAGATCGCGCACCCGGGTCGGTCCGCAGAGGATCAGGCTGGCCACCGGATCCCAGGACCCTGCCGCCTCGATCCCCGACATATCCCAGATCGCCAGATCGGCGCGTTTGCCGGGTTCGATCGACCCGCAATCGCTGCGCCCCAACACCCTTGCGCCACCCAACGTGGCAATCTCCAGCGCCTCGCGGGCCGACATCGCATCGGCGCCGCGCGTGACCCGCTGCAACAGCAAGGCCTGGCGCGCCTCGGACACCAGATTGCCCGCGTCATTGCTGGCCGAGCCATCCACCCCCAGCCCGACCTTTACACCAGCGTCCCGCATCAGACGCACGGGGGCAATCCCGGACCCCAGCCGGCAATTGGAACAGGGACAATGCGCAACGCCCGTCCCCGAACGCGCAAAAAGATCAATCTCGCCCGCGTCCAGCTTGACGCAATGCGCATGCCATACGTCCTTGCCGGTCCAGCCCAGATCCTCGGCATACTGCCCCGGACGGCAGCCGAATTTCGCCAAAGAATAGGCGATATCCTCATCATTTTCGGCAAGATGGGTGTGCAACATCACGCCCTTGTCGCGCGCCAGCAATGCCGCTTCGCGCATCAGATCACGCGAAACCGAAAACGGCGAACAAGGCGCCAGACCAACCCGCACCATCGCCCCGTCGCGGGGATCATGATGGGCATCGACCACCCGGATGCAATCTTCCAGAATGGCCGCCTCACCTTCCACCAGGCTGTCAGGCGGCAACCCCCCGTCACTTTCCCCAATGCTCATCGCCCCCCGGGTCGGGTGAAACCGCAGCCCCACCTCACGCGCCGCCGCGATGGTGTCATCAAGTCGCGCCCCATTGGGGAACAGATACAGGTGATCCGATGTCAGCGTACAGCCCGACAAAGCCAGCTCCGCCAACCCCACCTGCGCGCTGACAAACATCTCCTCCGGCCCAAACCGCGCCCAGATCGGATAAAGCGTCTGCAACCAGCCAAACAACAGCGCGTCCTGCCCTCCGGGAACCGCGCGCGTCAGGGTCTGGTACAGGTGATGGTGCGTGTTCACCAGGCCAGGCGTCACCACACAACCCCGCGCGTCCACCACCGTCCCGGTGGTCGTCAACCCCTGGCCCACAGCGGCAATCACCCCGCCACGCACCAAAACCTCGCCCTGTGCAATCTCGGCACGGCCCGCGTTCATCGTCACCAGGACATCGGCATTTCGGATCAGAATTTCGGACATGATTTCCCCTGAACACCACCCCCTTCGGTGGATCGGGGAACAGCGCGACAGAAGGGGGAGTGAAGGACTCGCGCCGGATCACGCTAGCAAATACCAGAAATCCCGCCAAGCCCTTTCATCTTGTTGAAAATACCCGCGGGGGGGGGCACAATTGCCGCGCGATTGTGACGGGGGCAGACTGCCCCCACTCGCGAACCCAAAGCGCGGCAGCGCGACGGTGAGTAACAGAATGGCCCGTCTTCGGGCCTCCGCCGGATCAGCCGTTCAGCAGCGCCATGGCTTCGGCGTGGATCACAGCATTGGCCGCCGCCAGCACCTGACCACCGTCATGGCAGGGCCGCCCCTGCCAATCCGTGACTATCCCGCCCGCCGCCTCGATCACGGCGATCGGTGACTGCACATCATAGGCCTGCAACCCGGCTTCGATCACCAGGTCAATCTGACCCGCCGCGATCAGCGCGTAGGCATAGCAATCGGTGCCATAGCGCACCAGGCGGGCCTTTGGGGCAACGCGCCGGAACGCAGCACCTTCTTGGGCCGTGCCAATTTCGGGAAAGGTGGTGAACAAGATCGCCTCGGACAGCGCCCGCGCCGCGCGGGTCTTCAGTGCCTTGCGCCCCATCGGGCCATTCACCTCGGCCCGGCCAAAGCCGCCCTCGAACCGCTCTTGAATGTAGGGCTGGTCGATCAGGCCATAGATCGGCCCCCCTTCATCGCGCACAGAAATCAGCACACCCCATGTCGGCGTGCCCGACAGATAGCCACGGGTGCCATCAATCGGGTCCAACACCCAAGTCAGGCCCGACGTTCCGGTCACCCGGCCAAACTCCTCCCCAAGAATGCCATCCGCGGGCCTGCGCCGCGCCAATATCTCGCGCATCCGGGTTTCTGACAGGCGGTCGGCCACCGTCACCGGGTCAAACCGCAAGGATTCCTTGGTGTCGGCGGTCAATCCATCGCTGCGAAAATGCTGCAATGTCGCCACCCGGGCCGCATCTGCCAGTTCGGCGGCGGTCGCGATGATGTCGGCTTGTTCGGTCTGGGAAAGTTCGGCCATGGTCCTGCGCCCCTGCAATTGGCCGCCTTGGGCCCGGCCCCGGCGCTATACGTGCCGGGGCGTCAGGTCAAGATCTGCGCAGGCTTACGCCGCTTCGCTCAGGACGCGGGCCAGATCGAACAGGCGGCGGCGCTGCGCTTCGGGGATCGCGTAGTACGAACGCACCAGTTCCAGCGCCTCTTTGTCGGCCATCATATCGTTGCCCGCCTGCGCCACGTTTGCGCCCTCGGCCAAACCTTCGAAGAAGAACGAGATCGTCACCCCCAACGCATCGGCAATGTCCCAAAGCCGCGATGCAGAGACCCTGTTCATCCCGGTTTCGTATTTCTGAATTTGCTGAAACTTGATGCCAACCTTGTCAGCCAATTGTTGCTGGGTCATGCCGATCATCCAACGACGATGACGGATGCGCTTGCCAACATGGGCGTCAACTGGGTGCTTCATATGGATCTCCACTTTACTAGAACATGTCTGTCAGGTTCTTATAAGCAATTTCCATGCCAAAGTTGGCGCACGGCCATTTCTTTCCGGAATTAGGGGCAGCACCGGAAAAACCTGTCTTTTTGGATATGTCCAATTATACAAGCGAAGAAGAGTTGTCGTGAAAGTGGTAGGCCTACCGCATAAAGGTCAAGACAAACACCCGACTCTCCCTTAAGAAGTTTTCCATTTTGCATTGCATTTTGCATGAATCCAGCGGTCTACCCGTTGCGTTTTGCGAATACCCCCCTCTTGACCTTTGCTGTTTCGGCAGTCTTGATGGTGAAATCGGCCCTTTTGCGGTCTGAAACACAGCGGAAGAACGGCTCATGCAGGCTTGGCGGGTGACCCAGATCGGAACTGCAGCACAACTGGAGCGGATATCCGCCCCGCGTCCGGGCGAAGGCCAAGCACTGATCAAAGGCGCGGCATGCGGGTTGAACTTTGCCGATCTCCTGATGCAAGAGGGCAAATATCAAGAACATCCGCCCCTGCCGTTTACCCCGGGGATGGAGATTGCGGGCACGGTTGCGGCGCTTGGCCCTGATACCGCAGGGCCCGCCCCGGGCACCCGTGTCATGGGGTTTTCGGGTGGCGGAGGCCTTGCGGAACTGACCGTTCTGCCAGCAAACAGGCTTGTCGTGTTGCCCGACAGCATCAGCTTTGTGCAGGCAGCCGCCTTCCAGATCGCCTATGGCACGTCGCATCTGGCGCTGGATCACAAAGCAAGACTGCAGCCCGGCGAAACGCTTCTGGTGCTTGGCGCGGCGGGTGGGGTTGGGCTGACGGCCGTCGAGATCGGCAAGCGCATGGGCGCGCGCGTTGTCGCCTGCGCCCGCGGAGCCGACAAACTGGCCATCGCCCGCGCTGCCGGGGCGGATGAGCTGATTGACAGCGACACCCCGGATCTGAAGGCCGCGTTCAAGGCCATCGGCGGCGTGGATGTTGTCTATGATCCGGTCGGCGGCGCGGCCTTTACCGCCGCACTGTCCGCCTGCCGCCCCGAAGGCCGCCTGCTGACCATCGGCTTTGCCAGCGGCGCGGTGCCACCGATCCCCGCCAATCTGCTGCTGGTCAAGAACCTGTCCGTCATGGGGCTGTATTGGGGCGGTTATCTGACCTTTGCGCCGCATATCCTGACGCAAAGCCTGCACAAGCTGCTGGGTTGGCTGGCGGAAGGCGCGCTGCGCCCCCATATCAGCCACCAGCTGCCCTTTGCCGACTATCCCAAAGGGCTGGACCTGCTGAAAACCCGTCAGGCAACGGGCAAGGTGGTGATTACCCTGACATGACCTCGGCCCGGTCCACCGCGCGCGCGGGGCGGGGCTGATAGGCTTGCCGGATCATCTGCGCCAGCACATGGACCGCCTCGGAATGCACCGGGTCTGCCACATACATATTGACCTTGATCTTCAGCAGGTCCGGCAAGGCACCACCATGGATGATCCGCTCGACATATTGCGGCTCTGATCCCGCCAGCACCGCATGCACCGCCAGATCGGCGGCCACAGCAGCCTCGATCGCGCGGCCGTCTTCGCTTTCGACTGCCATCTCCCAGGGAATGCCCCTGGCATCCAAAGCCGCCTGCACCCCCTGCCGGAAAAAGCAGTTATACGCAAAGGCAAGACGCAACGGCCGCCCCCGCCATGCAGCACCGCCCTGCGCCCCAACCCAGACCAGAGGCAACTGGGCCAAAGTCTTGCCTCCGGGTTCGACATCTTCTTCCGTGGTCAGGATCACATCGCATTCCCCGCGCGAAAACTGCGCTTTCAAGACACGAGTCCATGACGACAGCAACGTCACCTTCATCTTGGGATATTCATGGGCAAACCGGCGCAGCACTTGCGGAATGACCGGGTAAACGATGTCATGGGGCACACCCAAAATCACCTCACCTTCGTGCTGGGTCTGGGTCAGGCGCGCAAAGACCTCGTCATTCAGCGCCAGCATCCGCCGCGCATAGCCCAACAACTGCTCGCCAGCCGCCGTCAGCCCAACCTTGCGGCCCGAGCGGTCCAGCAGTTCGGTGGCCAGCATGTCTTCAAGCCGCTTGATCTGCATCGACACCGCCGATTGCGTCAGGTTCAAAAAACCCGCCGCCCGCGTCACCCCGCCCGCGTCGACAATGGCCACAAAAGACCGCAGCGACGTGATATCCAGATTACGAACCATATCACAAATCCTGATGCCAGATGTCAAAACCATTCATTTTGCTAATCATAGCTGTTCGGGTAAATGGATCAAGTGATGTGATGGTGCAGATGCCCCGCATCACGGCTGTTGATGAAACCCGAAAGGAAAGACCATGTTCGCCTCGCTTCACACCTCCACGATGGCTGTTGCCCGCGTGCAGTCGCGCGGCAGTTTTGCTGATCTTGTGGCCAAGCTGCGGTTTGCCATGATTGCCTGGAATCAGCGCCAACAACTTTTGACCCTTGATGCCGCCCGGCTGGCCGACATCGGCATTACCCAGGCCGAAGCCGCCGCCGAAGCGCATCGGTCACTGTGGGATGTGCCGAAAACCTGGCGCCAATAAACCCAAATCCGGGGCACATGATTTTCGAATGGAAATCCTTGAAATCTGCCCCCACCGCCCCGATATTGACGGCATAAGGTGGCGCGGATCCTCTGTGCCATCTGCCATTATCCCATCGGAGGCTACCTATGGCTGACTATCAGACGATCCGGACCGGAACCGCCGGAATCCGCACCGCCGAGATCGACGCCGGTCTACGCGCCCACATGAACAAGGTCTACGGGCTGATGTCCGTGGCGATGCTGATCACCGCAGGCGTGGCTTGGGCGGTTGGCACCAATGACGCGATGGTTGCCGCGATTTTTGGCACGCCCCTGAAGTGGGTGGTGATGTTCGCACCGCTGGTGATGGTTTTCGCCTTCAGCGCGATGATCAACCGCCTGTCGGTGGCGGCGGCGCAGCTGTTCTTCTACACCTATGCCGCAGCCGTTGGCTTGTCGCTGGCCTTCATCTTCGCGGTTTATACCGGGACCTCGATCGCGCAGACCTTCCTTGTGACCTCGATCGCCTTCGCTGGGCTTAGCCTGTATGGCTACACCACCAAGAAAGACCTGTCCGGCATGGGCACCTTCCTGATGATGGGATTGATCGGCCTGATCGTGGCCTCGATCGTGAACATCTTCCTTGCCTCGTCGGCCATGGCCTTCGCGATTTCGGTCATCGGTGTGCTGATCTTCGCAGGTCTGACAGCCTATGACACCCAGACCATAAAGAACACCTACCTGCAACATGCGCAGATGGGTGACAAGGAATGGCTGGGCAAGTCAGCGATCATGGGCGCGCTCAGCCTGTATCTGGACTTCATCAACATGTTCATGTTCTTGCTCAATTTCCTGGGCAACCGCGAATAACAGCAACAGTGCCGCGACAGGGGGCCGGGTAAAACCCCGGCCCTTTTGCATGGCATGCCCAGCATTTGCCTAAGACTTGTCTAAAATTTCGTTGCTGTTTTGGAAATACTCGCGGGGGTTTGGGGGCGGCAGCCCCCATAGGTTCTAGATCACCGCCCCGAACATCTTGCCCACGACCGCCGTCACCGCCATCGCCACGGCGCCCCAGAACGTCACGCGCGCGACGCCGCGCCAGATAGACGCCCCGCCTGCCTTGGCCCCGACAGCGCCCAGCACGGCCAGAAAGAGCAGCGACAGCACCGTGACCCACAGACTGATGCCGGCCTCGGGCACCAATGCTGCGGTGGCCAGTGGCAGGGCCGCCCCAAGGGCAAAGGTCAGGGCCGACGCCGCGGCCGCCATCAGGGGCCGCGCTTCGGTGTGTTCGGATATCCCCAGTTCATCGCGCACATGCGCACCCAGCGCATCACGCGCGTGCAGCGCCGCAGCCACTTGCTGCGCAAGGTCGGCAGGCACGCCACGACGCTCGTAGATCCCTGCCAGCGCCCGCAATTCTTCCTGCGGATCGGCGTCTATCTCGGCGCGCTCACGCTTGATATCGGCCTTCTCGGTGTCGGCTTGTGACGACACCGAAACATACTCGCCTGCCGCCATCGACAAGGCCCCTGCCGCAAGCCCGGCGATGCCTGCCACCAGCACCTCGGACCGGCCCGAGGCCGCTGCCACCCCAACGATCAGCGAGGCGGTGGACACGATGCCATCATTCGCGCCCAGCACTGCCGCCCGCAGCCAGCCGACGCGGGCGACATAGTGTTGTTCAAAATGGCTCTTTTCCATCGCATCACCCTTTGCTTTGCGAAACATATTCACCCCGGCGCATGGAAAGCCAAGCGCAGAAAACGAAAAACCGCGCCCAATGGGCGCGGCATTTGCGTCGCAAAAAGCAGAAGATCTTACTTGATCTTGCCTTCTTTGTATTCGACGTGCTCCCGCTTGACTGGATCGTACTTTTTCACAACCATCTTTTCGGTCATGGTACGGGCATTCTTTTTGGTCACGTAAAAGTGCCCCGTGCCAGCCGTCGAGTTCAGACGGATCTTGATCGTCGCCGGTTTGGCCATAGTCGTCTCTCCTGCATCAAGGGAACACCGTTCCCTTGCGAAATCCTTGAAGCCTGCCTTTTACGCAGGGATGGGGCAGAGTCAACACCCCACGGTGCGTTTCGCTTCAGGTATTTTTGATACAGACGAAAACACGGAAGGGATAATCTTCATCGGTGCTGCGATCCAAGGGTTCGGCCACGGTTCCAGCTGCGCCAACCACCTCTTTCAGGATGCGGGTCAACGTGGCTTCGGTCGCGCCAAAGGGGTCCAGGGCATTGGCGGATTTGGGCAAATGCCCACCGGTGTGATCCAGAAGAATCATGCCACCGGGACGCAGCGCATCAAACCACGCGGCAAAAGCCTTGTGGGGATCATATGCGTGATCCCATGAGTTCGAGTAAACAAAATCCGCGCGGGCGGTCCAGTCGGGGTTCACCTCGTGAAAATCCCACTGCACGGTGTTTGGGAAATCGGTGGCGGTTTCCGAAATATCGGTGCCAACCACATTGGCCGCGCCAACCAGTTTGCGGCGGAACCACGCCTGCTCTTTGCCCCGGCGCACACCATGGCAAAGCCCGAAATCAACCTTGCCAAGGCTGGCGTTCAGATAGGCCGCCAGATAGAAGATGTGGCTTTTCTGCACAAACTGCGCATTCAGCTTGGCCTTGTTGCCTTCTTCCTGCACCTGCCGGTAGGTTTCATAGTCGGGATACTTATGCAGCACAAAGCCGTCGCTTTCCTGCACTTCGGTCTTGCCAAGTTCGGCGGCGGCCTGATTGGCCTTCTTGAACATTCCACTCTTCAAAGCCATTTCTGGACCCTTTTTTGCCTCATGCGGCATAAAACACGCTGGCGCGGTGTGTGGCAACCGCGTTTCCCCCGATAAAACCAAAACGGACGACATGAGACAAGTTTGCGCGGATGGCCTGTAAGCCGGATTTTGTCCCAGAGCTTGCGCTCTTTGGATGACCATTCCTCTGCCAACCGTGTTGCCACGGCGGTCAAGCTGCCAACCCGGACCCCGGGGCTGAAAGTTCCCTGTCGTGGTCTCCGCAGATGCGGACCTTACGACGTGGGGTCCCTATTCGGCATTGCTCCGGGTGGGGCTTGCCATACCGTTCTTGTTGCCAAGACCGTGGTGGGCTCTTACCCCACCGTTTCACCATCACCCTGGATACGTCCGACGCAAGCATCGAACACCAAGGCAGACTCTTCTCTGTGGCGCTTTCCCTGGGGTTGCCCCCGCCGGGCGTTACCCGGCACCCTTCCTTCATGGAGTCCGGACTTTCCTCGGGTTTCCCCGCGGTCATCCAGCCATCCGCGCGAGAGCGGAGATAGGCGCAAGCGCGGGCTGGTTCAAGGGCTTTCGTCGTGGCTTCGTCGGGGCTGGCGGCGGACGGGGGTTTCACACCCCCGGCCCCCGTGGGATACTTGCGCACAGAGGATGCAAATTTTAGAAAAATCAGACAGAAGTTGCCGCGAAGAGCGCCGCGACCGCATCGGCTTGGGCGCGGTCATCCGCCGTCTCGGGGCCTTGCGCCCATGGCCGGAAGCGCAGGCGAAACGCGGTGAGGCGGGCGTTGGCGGCGGCCGGGGGGTATCCGATGGCGTCCAGACTGCTGCAAAGGTCGCGCGCGGGGTTTCCGGGCGCGTCGGGCCAGACCGACAGCCCTTGCAGGGCCAGTCGGCGCCAGTCGAACCGTCGCCCAGGATCGCCTTTGCGGTCTGGTGCCATATCGGAATGGGCGATGATGCGCTGGGGCGGTATGGTCCAGCGCGCCATGACGCCACGCAACAGGGTTTCCAGCGCGGTCATTTGCGGCTCGGGGAAGGGCTGGCTGCCGGTGTTGGCAAGCTCGATCCCGATGGAGTGGCTGTTGATATCGGTGACGCCCCGCCATTGCCCGGCACCGGCGTGCCAGGCGCGGGCGGACTCATTCACCAGCGCCTCGGCTTGTCCGGCCTGCGAGATCAGCCAATGCGCCGAGACTTCGAATTGCGGGTCGCACAGCCTTGCGCGGGCCTCGGCACAAGACGCCATCGCCGTGTAATGGATCACGATGATGGAAGGCCGCACGCCCCCCCGCCGTTCCCCGAAATTGGGCGATGGCAAAAGACGTGCGGCGCTGGCCTGCGTCAATTCAGGGCGGACCGGAACGGTGTCGGATCCCAGGCGCATGCAAAACCGTCACCATCCGGATCAAGGCCCCTGCGGTCCCGGTTCGGGCCTCCGGCGGCCAGAAACGCCTCTTGCGCCAGATCAGGCGAAGGGAATTTGGCGCAGGCAGAGTCTGGATTGGTCAGGCGCAACGATGAACGCTTGTACATCTGCGTTCCGACCGGGTGCGTGGTGGAAATCGCGAATTCCACGATGTTCGGGCCGGTCTCGCCGGTGCGTTGCGGCAATGCGACGGGCTGGTCGACCTGATATTTGGCGCGGTTGTTGGCAATGCGGGCCTTGTCGCTTTCGATGGTTTCGCGGGCCGCGACGGCTGCGAAATCCTGTTCATCCGACACGCCGGTTTTCACGTAATCCATTTCGGAAGTCGTGGCCTTGATGGTATCGGGCGCATCGCCACGCGGGCGCACAGCGGGCTGGGACTGGGGATTGATCGGCGGCAATGCGGCAGGTGCTGTATAGCCGCCCTCGGCCTTGGCAATCGCCGCCGCCGCCGCATCCGGCGAAAATCCGGACGCCGGGGCGGGCGCAGTGTAGCTGTTGTAATCGTTAAAACCCACGCCGGCGCCCGAATCGGGCACTTGTTGTGAGCAAGCGGCAAGCCCAAGGGCTGCCAACATATAAATAGGCGCGCGCATGTCGTTTCTGCCTCGGCGGTTTATTGGTTCGCCGCCGATTACCACCATTTTTCCGGCTTGGCTACAAACCCGGCTGCTCTTTCCAGAACATAAGCGTGATTGAGCAGGCCAGCCTCATCCCAGGGCCGTCCGATCAGCTGCAGCCCCATCGGCAGGCCTTTGGCATCCAGCCCCACGGGCACGGCCACGCCGGGCAATCCGGCAAGGTTCACGGTGACGGTGAAGACGTCGTTCAGGTACATTTCCACCGGGTCGGCATTCGCCATCTCACCCAGGCCAAAGGCGCTGCTGGGTGTGGCCGGCGTCAGGATGGCATCGACACCAGCCTCGAAGGCCAGTTCGAAATCACGCTTGATCAGGGCGCGGACGCGGCGGGCGCGGTTGTAATAGGCGTCATAAAAGCCCGCCGACAGCACATAGGTGCCCACCATGATCCGGCGCTGCACTTCGGGGCCAAAGCCCTCGGCGCGGGTCTTTTCGTACATTTCGGTAATGCCATCGCCCGCCGACAGCTTGGCGCGGTGGCCATAGCGCACCCCGTCATAGCGGGCGAGGTTCGACGACGCCTCGGCAGGCGCAATAACGTAATAGGCGGGCAACGCGTATTTGGTGTGGGGCAGCGAGATATCCACAATCTGTGCCCCTGCGTCCTTCAGCATATCGACGCCGCGTGCCCAGAGCGCCTCGATCTCGGCGGGCATGCCGTCCATGCGGTATTCGCGCGGAATGCCGATCTTTTGTCCGCGAATATCCCCGGTCAGTGCGGCCTCGAAATCCGGCACCGCCAGATTGGCCGAGGTGGAATCCTTCGGATCGTGTCCCGCCATCGACTGCAGGAAAATCGCGGCATCGCGCACCGATTTCGTCATCGGCCCGGCCTGATCCAAGGACGAGGCAAAAGCCACCACGCCCCAACGCGACACACGGCCATAGGTCGGCTTGATGC
>CAZCFC010000064.1:0-13006 GCA_964497815.1 uncultured Cypionkella sp. | reverse complement strand
CTGATCCGATTGCGACAGTTTGACGCCGGTTCCGCCCGCTGCGATCTGCCGTTCCACCTGCCGCGCGGGGCTGGCGGTGACAAGCGCCATGGTTTGGGCCAGCAATTCGACATCCATCAGCTTGCCGGGGCCAAACTTGGCCTCCCACACGCCCTCGCCCGGTTTGGCGGCGGCCAGCCGCGCGCGCATCTCGGCCACGTCGGCGCGCACCTTTTCGCCCTGCCCTTTGCGGGCCAGAATATCGCGGCGAAAGGTTTCAACCTCGGCCGCCAGTCCAGCATCACCCGCCATCACCCGGGCGCGGGTCAGGGCCAGGTGTTCCCATGTCCAGGCCTCGGTTTCCTGATAGCTTTTGAAGCTTTCGATCGAGGTCGCCACCGGCCCTTGCCGCCCCGAGGGGCGCAGGCGGACATCGACTTCGTACAGCCGGCCCTCGGCCATCTGCGCCGACATCGCCGTCACCATGGCCTGCGTCAGCCGCGCGTAATAGGTTCGCGCCACCAGAGGGCGCGGGCCGGTCGACTCTTCGGCCCCGGCGGCGTCGTAGATCAGGATCAGGTCAAGATCAGACCCTGCGTTCAACCGCGCGGCACCAAGACTGCCCATGCCCAGCAGCACCGCCCCCCGCCCCGGCATTGCGCCATGTTTGGCGGCAAAGGCATCAACCACCACCGGCCACAGCGCGGCAATCACCGCCTCGGCCAGATCGGCATAGTGCTTGCCCGCTTCGAACGCGTCGATCAGCCCGCGCAGATGATGCACGCCGATACGGAAGTGCCATTCCTTCATCCAGCGCCGGGCCGTATCCAGCTTGCGCTCGTAATCCGCAGGCTCGGCCATGCGGGCGGCAAGTTCGGCGGCAAGCGCGGGCACGGCGGGCCATGGCGCAAAGAACGACCCGCCGATCACCGCATCCAGCACAGAGGCATTGCGCGACAGATACCGGGCAAGGCCGGGGGCGGTGCCCGCGATGTCAATGATCAGATCGACCAGCGAAGGATTGGCCTCGAACAGCGAAAAGATCTGCACCCCCGAAGGCAGGCCGGACAAAAAGCCGTCCAGCGCCACCAGCGCCTCATCCGGATTGGCCGCACGGGTCAGACGTTTGAGCAAGACCGGGCGCAGACGCTGAAAGATCGACTGCGCCCGATCAGAGCGCAGCGCCGGGTAGGACGACCAGCCCTTGACGATGGCGCGGGCAGACTCGGACAACTCTGGTCCGTCTTCAGCGGCGGCGGGGGCAAAAAAGCCCTCGGTCAGACGGTCGGTCCGCGCCAGCCGATCCAGCAGGTCCCGGCGGAAGCTGGCCTCGTCCTGACCACAAAAGGCGGCAATGCGGGCGACACCATCGGGCGTGGTCGGCATATTGTGGGTTTGCTCATCGTTCACCAT
The DNA here is from genome assembly GCA_964497815.1 of uncultured Cypionkella sp. Taxonomy (GTDB): domain Bacteria; phylum Pseudomonadota; class Alphaproteobacteria; order Rhodobacterales; family Rhodobacteraceae; genus Cypionkella. Next base: position 11,614 of record CAZCFC010000064.1, on the reverse strand, counting down.
CTGGATGCGGTGTTCCAGTTCACGATGGCTGAGGTACAGATCCGACAGGTCGGCGGCCACTTGGGTGGGCAGCCAGTCCTTTGCGGCAAGCGCCCGCAAGCCGCCCAAGGTGGTCGGGTCGCGCAGGTCGGTGTCGCGGCCCCCGGCGATCAGTTGCCGGGTCTGCGTGAAGAATTCGATCTCCCGGATGCCCCCCTGTCCCAGCTTCATGTTGTGGCCCTCAACCACCACGGCCCCATTCAGCCCGCGGTGTTCGCGGATGCGCAGGCGCATGTCATGGGCATCCTGAATCGCCGCGAAATCAAGGTGTTTGCGCCAGACAAAGGGGGTCAGGGTTTTCAGAAACTGCTGCCCTGCGGCAAGATCACCGCCACAGGGGCGCGCCTTGATATAGGCGGCGCGCTCCCATGTGCGGCCCTGCGCCTCGTAATAGGCCTCAGCTGCGGCCATCGACAGGCACACCGGCGTCACCGATGCATCGGGGCGCAGACGCAGGTCGGTGCGGAACACATAGCCCTCGGAGGTGATGTCCGACAGCATCGCCGCCATCTTGCGGGTGACGCGGATAAAGGCGGCGCGGGCGTCTTGCCAGTCATCGCCATAGCGGTCCTGATCGAACAGGCAGACAAGGTCGATGTCGGATGAATAATTCAACTCGGCTGCGCCCATCTTGCCCATTGCAAGGGCCACCATGCCGCCTGCGGTTTCGGCATCGTCGGGCTGCGCTCCGGGCAGCTTTCCGCGCCGAATTTCCTCGGCCACCAGCCGCTTGAGCGCAAGGTCAACCGCCCGGTCGGCCAGATCGGTCAGCACAGCCGTCACCTGCATCACAGGCCAGACCCCGCCCAGATCAGCAAGCGCCGTCAACAGCGCCGCGCGGCGTTTGGCCTGACGCAGCGCCACCGGCAGCGCCTCGACCGGCACCGGATCAAGGCCCGCCATCAGCGCCGAAAAGGCAGTTTCGGGCGCAAGGGTCAGGGCCACGCGCAGCCAATCGGCCTCGCGCCGCATCAGGCCCTTCAGGTAGGGGCTGCACCCCGCGGTGGCCGCGATCAGCCCGCGCAGATCGGGGGCCAGATCGGCAAACTGACTGGCAATATCGGCAGCCGCCTCGCGGTCATGGGCGATGGGCTGACGGGTGAGGCGGGAGGCAAAGGTTTGGGTCATCCGCGCAATTTGCGGCCCCTTGCGGGCGGGGTCAACGGCAAGACTTGCCGCAGGCCAACAGTTTGCCGATAACAAAGCCGCAAAACGGAGATCGACATGAGCAAAAGTCTGGCGCGGGTGGTGGCGGCCTTGCAGGCGGCGGGGCATCAGGGGGCCCCCCTGGAAATGCCGGACGAGACGCGCACCGCCGATCAGGCTGCGGCGGCTGCCGGCTGCGCGGTCGATCAGATCGTCAAGTCGATCATCCTCGCCGGAGACAGCGGGCAGATGTATCTGTTCCTGACAGCCGGAGGCCAGCAGGTCGACGTGGCGCAGGCCAGCGCATTGGCAGGCGAGCCGCTGGCGCGCGCCGATGCCGCTGCGGTTCGGGCGGTGACGGGCTTTGCCATCGGCGGTGTGTCACCGCTGGGTCATCTGACCGCCCTGCCCCTGTGGATGGATCCGGCGCTACTGCCTTTCCCAACCGTCTGGGCCGCTGCGGGCACGCCCCGCCATATCTTTGAAATCGCACCGGGCGATCTGGCGGCGATCACCGGCGCGGTGGTGGCCAGCTTTACGGCACAGCGCTGACGCACGGCTTGCAGCTTTCGCGCGGGCCGGGACACTGGCGCCACAGGCATCTGCCGCCAAAGGCATCTGCCGCCACAGGCCTTTGGCACAGGCTTTTGGCACGGGCCTTTGGCATCGCAGACCGACGGCAGACCCTGCCGCGCCTGCGGATTTCCGCCCAATGTAAACTTCTTTAACATACCCTCTTGCAGCACGCCCCCCGGATGCGCATCTTGCGTCATGTGAAAGACATTCACATCTGCAGAAAAGCAGCATCGCACCAAGGGAGACCGCCGATGAATACGATCTCTACCGCCCCCCCGACCGGCGGCATCACCACCTGGTTTCGCCGCGCCACCGACTGGCTGGACAGCAAGGGCCGGGGGGCGTGGATTGGCGCCATGGTTCTGGGGTTTGTCTTTGTCTGGCCCGTTGGTCTGGCGCTGGTCTTTTACATCACCCTGACCAACCGCTGGAGCAAAGACATGTTCAACCGTAGCGCTTGCGCCCATCGCCGGGGCGCGCATCACTGGGGCCCTCAGGCCATGAAGCCCTCGGGCAACTCGGCCTTTGATGCCTACAAGGCAGAAATGCTGCGCCGTCTGGAAGACGAGCAGACCGCATTCGAGGGCTTCCTGCAGCGCCTGCGTGATGCCAAGGACAAGTCCGAGTTCGACGCCTTCATGGATGACCGCGCCCGCGCCAGTCGTGACGCCCCCGTCATGACCGCACCCACCGAAACCGTCCGTCCCGGCGAATACTGATACCACCACGGCCCCCCGGATCACACCGGGGGGCCGGTTTCCGTGGCGCCCGGTCTTCTTTTAGATCGCAGCCGTCCTATTGTGACCAATCGGTGGGGCGGATTGTCCTTGGCGGACGCGCGCGGGCTTGCTAGGGTGATCCGTCTCATCCCTTTCAAGCTTGACAGATGCGCCACACCCTTCCGATTGCGCCCCAGTTTTATGTGACTGCCCCGCAGCCCTGCCCCTATCTTGAGGGCCGGATGGAGCGGAAATTGTTCACGGCCCTGCAAGGCGATCAGGCGCAGCGGTTGAACGACACCCTGTCCAAGCAAGGCTTTCGTCGCAGCCAGAATGTGCTGTATCGCCCGTCCTGCGCCGAATGTTCGGCCTGTCTGTCCGCCCGCATCCGGGTTGCCGATTTCAAGCCAAACCGCAGCCAGCGCCGGATTTTGCGCGGGGCTGCGCATTTGCGGCGCAAGGCCACCTCGCCCTGGGCCACCGAAGATCAGTTCGCGCTGTTCCGCCGCTATCTGGACGCGCGCCACGCCGATGGCGGCATGGCCGATATGGATGTGTTCGAGTTTGCCGCCATGATCGAGGAAACCCCGATCAAAAGCCGGGTGATCGAATACACCCGCCCGGCGGCTGCGGGCGAACGGGGCGATCCCTTGGCCTGCGTGTCGCTGACCGATGTGTTCGACGACGGTTTAAGCATGGTTTACAGTTTTTACGACCCCGACCTGATCGACCTGTCCTTGGGCACCTATGCCATTCTGGACCACATCGACATCGCGCGTGAGGCCGGTTTGCCCTATGTCTATCTGGGCTATTGGGTGCCGGGCAGCCGCAAGATGGGCTACAAGGCCGGATTTTCGGCGCTTGAGATTTTCAAGGGCGGCGCCTGGCAGGACATAGGCGATCCCGCAGATCACCGCGCCGAATTGCACCCGCTGTCGGTAGACCCGATTGCCGAGCAGGTGGCCCGGATTTCGCTGCCCGAGGCCCGCGCCGTGCGCGACGGATTTGGCACTTTATGAGCAGAGCGCGGCTGATTTCGGTCGCGCTGGTGGTGCCTGACTATGACACGGCGATTGCGTTCTTTTGCGACGTGATGGGATTCAGGCTGACTGCCGATCTGGATCAGGGCCGCAAACGCTGGGTGACGGTGCAGCCGCCGGGGGGTGGCGCGCAACTGGTGCTGGCGCAGGCCGAAGGCACACAGCAACAGGCCGCCATCGGTGATCAGGGTGGCGGCCGGGTGTGGCTGTTTCTGGAAACCGACGACTTCAGCCGCGACCACGCCCGGATGACAGCGGCAGGCGTGGTGTTCGAGGAGCCACCGCGCCATGAACCCTATGGCACCGTTGCGGTCTGGCGCGATCCCTGGGGCAACCGCTGGGATCTGATCGAACCTGCGCCCTGACGTTGTGGCAACGCCCCACCCCGGGCGTTGTGATCCGGCGTCATCATCGGGCGTCATGATCGGGTGGGGCAATTCTCTTGCAGGAACGCGACTTTGCGGTTCAACATGGACCCATGGCCAGCACAATCCAAAGCAGAGCTGTGCGGTCGCGTATTTTCGGCAATATTGGACAACTTTTCTTACCAAATTAAACAAGTGACAAAAAGCGCCAGCAAGGCGCAGGACATAGCAGGAGGATCTGATGCACGCATTTCTTGCGGTCGCACGCGCGATTGACCGCACCACCGAGGCCATCGGCAAACTGGTGACGTGGGCGATCTTCGCCGCCATCCTTGTCAGCGCAGGCAATGCCATCATGCGCAAATCTTTCAACATGTCGTCCAACACATGGCTGGAACTGCAATGGTATCTGTTCGGCGCGGCGTTCATGGGGGCTGCGGCCTATACGCTGCAACAAAACGAACACATCCGCATCGACATCTTTTATGGCACGCGGTCGCGGCGCACGCAGCACTGGATCGACCTGTTCGGCCATGTGGTCTTCTTGTTGCCCTTCGTCGCGATCATGACCTACATGATGGTGCCCTATGCCTGGGACGCCTTTCAAAGCGGACAGATTTCCACCAACTCGGGCGGCTTGATCATCTGGCCGGCCCGCGCCTTGCTGGCGGTGGGATTCATGCTGCTGCTGGCGCAAGCGATTTCAGAAATCATCAAGAAAATCGCGGTGATGCGCGGGCAGATGGAGGACCCGACCCCCTTCATCTCGACCCATGAGCAGGCCGAGCTTGAGGGCGCCGCACTGGCCGCCGAAGTCTCGCGACTGGCCGAGCAGGAGAGCCGCAAATGATGGAATTCATCGCCTTGAACATGGCGCCGATCATGTTCGCAAGTCTCGTGATCTTTTTGCTGTTGGGCTATCCGGTGGCGTTTTCGTTGGCGGCAAACGGGCTGGTCTTCTTTGCCATCGGAGTCTGGCTTGCCCCCTATTCGAACAACACCATCACGCTGGACTGGCCTTTGCTTTTCACCATGCCACAGCGATTGTGGGGGGTGATGTCGAATGAGACGCTGTTGGCCATCCCGTTCTTCACCTTCATGGGGATCGTGCTGGAACGTTCGGGCATGGCCGAGGATCTGCTGGACACCATCGGGCAATTGTTCGGCCCGATCCGCGGCGGTCTGGCCTATGCCGTGATCATCGTGGGGGCGCTGCTGGCGGCCACCACCGGGGTTGTGGCGGCATCGGTGATCGCCATGGGCTTGATTTCATTGCCGATCATGCTGCGCTATGGCTATGATCGGCGGGTGGCGTCGGGCGTCATTGCCGCCTCTGGCACCCTGGCGCAGATCATCCCGCCATCACTGGTGCTGATCGTTCTGGCCGATCAGTTGGGCAAGTCGGTGGGGGATATGTACAAGGGCGCGATGATCCCCGGTCTGGTCCTGACCGGATTTTACATGATTTATGTGTTTGCGATTTCACTTTGGCGGCCGCAATGGGTGCCTGCCCTGCCACCCGAGGCGCGCACGCTGGGACATGGCGTAATGTCGCTTGTGGTGGCGATCATGGCGGTGATGGCGGTGGGATATGGGGCGCATGTGCTGTTGTTCCCCTCGTTGGGCGTCAATGCCGACATCGCGGGCGCGACGATTGGCATCGCGTTGATCTATGCCTACGCGCTGTTGGACAAAACCTTCAATATCAATACCATGTCGCGACTTGCGCAACAGGTCATCATGGTGCTGATCCCGCCGCTGGCGCTGATCTTTCTGGTGTTGGGCACCATTTTCCTTGGCATCGCCACCCCGACCGAAGGCGGAGCGATGGGGGCGGTCGGGTCGCTGTTTCTGGCGGCGATGAAGAACCGTCTGAACATGACAGTGGTCAGATCGGCGCTGGAGTCGACGACGCGGCTGTCGGCCTTTGTGATGTTCATTCTGATCGGCGCGCGGGTGTTCTCGCTGTCGTTTTATGGCGTCAACGGCCACATCTGGGTGGAACACCTGCTTGTGGGCATTCCCGGCGGGCAGACCGGCTTCCTGATCTTCGTGTCGGTGCTGGTGTTCCTGCTGGCGTTTTTCCTCGATTTCTTCGAGCTGGCCTTCATCATCGTGCCGCTGCTGATCGCCCCGGCCGAGGCGTTGGGGATCGACCTGATCTGGTTCGGGATCATCCTTGGCGTGAACATGCAAACCTCGTTCATGCACCCGCCTTTCGGCTTTGCGCTGTTCTACTTGCGCTCGGTTGCGGCCAAAACGCCCTACACCGACAAAGTGATGCAAAAGCGGATGGCTCCGGTGACCACGGGGCAGATCTATTGGGGCGCGGTGCCGTTTGTGGTCATTCAGGTGGTCATGGTCGGCATCGTCATCGCCTTCCCGCAGATGGTGATGCATTACAAGGGCGTGGTGGTCGACCCATCCACGATCGAGATCAAGGCCCCCAGCCTGCCCACGCTGAACGGGGGCGGCATAAGCGGGGGCATAGGCGGCGCGCCAAAGCTGAACGCCCCCACCTTGGGCGCACCGCAAATTGGCACGCCCGACATCGGAGGCGCGCCAAAGCTGGGTGCGCCGGTCGTCAATCCATGAACGACCCCCGGCAGCTCTGGTTGCCGGGGTGTCCCGATGACCGCCCAGATGACAACGGCCCCGGAGTTTCCCCCGGGGCCGTTATCGCATTGCATGGCTTACAGCTTGCCAGCCTGCTGTTGCACCATCATGAAGGTGTCATAGTTGTATTCGGCAATCTGCGCCCAAAGATAAGCCTCGCCCCGGAAGGCGTCCTGGCTGTCCTTGATCTTCTTGAACATCGCGTTGGTGGCCGAAATTTCGTCATAGGTCGATTTTGCGGCATCAAAGGCCGCCGACAGCACGTCTTGCGGGAAAGGCCGCAATTGCGCGCCACCCGCCACCACGGTTTTCAGGGCGGTGGGGTTCTTGAAGTCGTAGGACGCCAGCATGTCGGTGTTGGCCAACACGCAGCCGGTTTTCAGAATGGCCTGATAGGCGGGCGGCAGTTCGGCCCATTTGGCAAGGTTGATCATGGTGGCGATCGACGGCCCGCCTTCCCACCAGCCGGGATAGTAGTAGTAGGGCGCGACCTTGTAGAAACCCAGCTTTTCATCATCATAGGGGCCGACCCATTCGGCGGCGTCGATGGTGCCCTTTTCAAGGCTGGGATAGATGTCGCCCCCCGCGATCTGCTGCGGCACCACGCCCAGTTTCTCCATCACCTTGCCGGCAAAGCCGCCGACGCGCATCTTCAGCCCGACCAGATCAGCGACCGAGTTGATTTCCTTGCGATACCAGCCGCCCATCTGCACGCCGGTGTTGCCCGCCGGGAACGCGATCAGGTTTTGCGTGGCGTAGAATTCGTTCATCAGGTCGATGCCGCCGCCATGGTACCACCACGCATTCATCTGGCGCGCATTCAGGCCGAACGGCACCGCAGCCCCCAGCGCATAGGTCGGATCCTTGCCCCAAAAGTAATATGGCACCGTGTGGCAGGCCTCGACAGTTCCGGCCGACACCGCATCGGCGGCTTCCAGACCGGGCACCAATTCGCCCGCCGGGAACACCTGCAGCGTGAAATTGCCGTCGGTCGCCTCGGAGACGTAGTTCGACATGGTGTCGGCGGCACCAAAAATGGTGTCCAGCGATTTCGGGAAGGATGAGGTCACGCGCCAGGTGATCTTGGGCGCGGTTTGCGCAATGGCGGGGGCAGCCAGCACCGAAGCACCCGCAGCGGCAACACCGCCGACAGTGGCTTTGGTCAGAAATGAGCGACGATCCATATACTTCTCCCTGTTTTCGGGGCGTCCTGCGCGACCCGCAGCGCGCCCGGTTGCCGGTGCCACCCTAGCGCAAGCAATCCGGGGTTGAGAAATTATTTTCCGCCAGATTGGCAATTTTTGGTAAGTTTTTATGACCAACCGACCAGACCGGTGCGTTCAAATCCAAAAGGGGGCGGAAATCCGCCCCCTTCCCCTGCGTCAACCGGGGGTTTAACCCAGCAAGCCTTCGGCCTTCATTGCCGCCTGCACGGCCGGACGCTCTGCCACCCGATTTCGCAGCGCGCCGATATGGGGGAACGCCTGCAGATCATGACCAAGCGACGCCGACCAGTTGGTGACGGTGAACAGATAACCATCCGCCGGGGTAAAGCTGTCACCGGTCAGAAAGGCGCGGCCATCCGACAAGGTGTTCTCCAGCCAGACCAATTTGCTGTTCAGCAGGTCGGTCTGGGCGGCGCGGGCCTCGTCGGTCATGCCGGGGCGGAAGAACGGCGAGTAGGATTTATGCACCTCGGCAGAGATGAAGTTCAGCATCTCTTGCACGCGGGCGCGGGCAAGGGTGCCAGCGGCTGGCAGCACATGGCGCGCTTCGGCGGCATCGGCCACGTATTGCATGATGGCAACGCCCTCGGTCAGCACGTCGCCACCGTCCAGTTGCAGCGCCGGCACAGCGCCTTTGGGGTTGATGGCGCGAAAATCGCCGCCCGAAGCGGTGGTCTTGGCGCGGATATCCGCCGTTTCGATCTCAAAGGGCCGACCGACTTCTTGCAGCATGATATGGCTGGCCAGCGAGCAGGCCCCCGGGGAATAGTAAAGCTTCATCGCACTCTCCATGGCGAACAACGGAACACCGTCCTGCACTGTCGTCTAGGACGTCCGCCCCGCCACCGAAAGCCCCCAGACGACTCGCCACCACGCAAGCCCTGTGCTTTGGCGCACAAAATTGCAGAAGTTGCGCCAAGGCATCGCCATTCGCAAGAAATGTTCAAAAATCGCACCCCGCACGACATTATTCGTGTCGATTTGCGGTTGACGCCCCCAATGGCCCGCCATAGTGTCCGCCTCGAAGCACCAAGGAGGTCGGAATGCGCCGCATTCTAGTCATCGTAGGAAAAAGGCGCGTGGGCCGGTAACGGACAACCATTCGGTTCCCCATGCGCCCCCTGAGATCCCTCTGGGGGCTTTTTGTTGGCAATTGCAAAGACGAAGGAAAATCTGATGACACGTCAAATGACGGGTGCCGCGATGGTGGTTAAGGCCCTCAAGGATCAGGGCGTCGAAGTCGTCTTTGGCTACCCCGGCGGCGCTGTGCTGCCGATCTATGATGAGATTTTCCAGCAAAACGACATCAAGCATATTCTGGTGCGCCACGAACAGGGCGCGATCCACATGGCCGAGGGCTATGCGCGGTCGACGGGCAAGGTTGGCGTGGCGCTGGTGACATCCGGCCCCGGCGCCACCAACGCCGTGACCGGCCTGACCGATGCTCTGCTGGACAGCATCCCGATTGTGGTGCTGTCGGGTCAGGTGCCGACGTTCATGATCGGCACCGATGGCTTTCAAGAGGCCGACACCGTGGGCATCACCCGCCCCTGCACCAAACACAACTGGCTGGTGAAAGACACCGCCAAGCTGTCAGAAACCATCCATCAGGCCTTTCACGTCGCCAAATCGGGCCGCCCCGGCCCGGTGCTGGTGGATATTCCCAAGGACGTGCAATTCGCCAACGCGATCTACACGCCCATGGAAAAGACCCGCGTGTCGCATTACCAGCCCATCGTGAAGGGCGACATCGACCAGATCACCCGCATGGTGGAACTGATGGAAACAGCGGCGCGCCCGGTGTTTTACACAGGCGGCGGCGTGATCAACTCGGGCCCCGCGGCCAGCCAGTTGCTGCGCGAGTTTGTCGAGGCGACGGGCTTTCCGATCACCTCGACCCTGATGGGTCTGGGATCGTATCCGGCATCGGGAAAGAACTGGCTGGGTATGCTGGGCATGCACGGGCTGTATGAGGCCAATCTGGCGATGCATGGCTGCGACGTCATGATCAACATCGGCGCGCGCTTTGACGACCGCATCACCGGGCGGATCAAGGATTTCAGCCCGCATTCCAAGAAGATCCATGTCGATATTGACCCGTCATCCATCAACAAGGTGATCCGCGTCGATGTGCCGATCGTGGGCGATGTGGGCCATGTGCTGGAAGACGCGCTGCGGCTGTGGAAATCGCGGGGCCGCAAGGTCAACAAGGAAGGTCTGGCCAAATGGTGGGCGCAGATCAATGAATGGCGCAGCGTGAAATGCCTGTCCTACAAGAACAGCACTTCGGTGATCAAACCGCAATACGCGCTGGAGCGGCTTGAGGCCCTGACCAAGGGCATGGACCGCTATATCACCACCGAAGTGGGCCAGCACCAGATGTGGGCGGCGCAGTATCTGGGGTTCGAGGACCCGAACCGCTGGATGACGTCTGGCGGTCTGGGGACGATGGGCTATGGCTTGCCTGCCAGCATTGGCGTGCAGGTGGCGCATCCGGATGCCTTGGTGATCAACGTCGCCGGTGAGGCGTCATGGTTGATGAACATGCAGGAAATGGGCACGGCGATGCAGTTCCGCGCCCCGGTCAAGCAGTTCATCCTGAACAACGAACGTCTGGGGATGGTGCGGCAGTGGCAAGACCTGCTGCACGGTCAGCGCTATTCGCAGTCGTGGTCGGAAAGCCTGCCCGATTTCGTGAAGCTGGCCGAGGCCTTTGGCTGCAAGGGCATTCTGGTGTCGGACCCCAAGGATCTGGATGATGCCATCATGGAGATGATCCGCTATGACGGCCCGTTCATCTTTGATTGCCGGGTGGAAAAGCACGAAAACTGCTTCCCGATGATCCCGTCCGGCAAGCCGCACAACGAGATGCTGTTGGGCGATGCCGATACCGCCGGTGCCATCAAGGCCGCAGGCGCGGTTCTGGTGTGACAGCGCGCCGGGGGGCTAGCCCCCCGGACCCCCGAGGATATTTTTACACAGAGGATGGGGCAAATGTCTCCGCTCAACATCAAAACCGGTGCCACCAGCCATTCGGCCTATGATCTGCGTGATCCCAATGCCGAGGTGATTGAAACCCACACCCTTGCCGTGGTGGTCGATAACGAAAGCGGCGTTCTGGCGCGGGTGATCGGGCTGTTTTCTGGGCGCGGTTACAACATCGACAGCCTGACCGTGGCCGAAACCGACCATGCCAGCCATCTGAGCCGCATCACGGTCGTCACCACCGGCACGCCGCAGGTGATTGAACAGATCAAGGCGCAGCTGGCGCGCATGGTGCCGGTGCATGACGTGCATGACCTGACCGTGGAAGGCCCCGCCGTGCAGCGCGAACTGGCGCTGATCAAGGTGGCGGGCAAGGGAGAGGCGCGGATCGAGGCGCTGCGTCTGGCCGAGATCTTCCGCGCGCATGTGGTGGATTCAACGCTTGAATCCTTCGTGTTCGAGATGACCGGCACGCCGGACAAGATCGACAGCTTTGCCGATCTGATGCGCCCCCTCGGCCTGCGCGAAATCGCGCGGACAGGGGTGGCGGCGCTGGCCCGCGGGGTCTGACGTTGATGGCTGCGCGACCAAGGCGCGCAGCCCATTTCCCCCGGCCCGTCCTTGCCCTATACCAGACACAAGGCAGGAGGCCGCGATGATCGTAGAGCTTGGACATTTCACATTGGTGCTGGCGTTCATGGTGGCCGTGGTGCAGGCGACCTTGCCGATGTACGGCGCGTGGCGGCGCGACACGCGCCTGATGGCGGTGGCAAATCCGGCAGCGGTGATCCAGCTGTTGTTGATCGCGGTTTCCTTCGCGGCGCTGACCTATGCCTTTGTCACATCAGACTTTTCGCTGCGACTTGTGGTGGCGAATTCGCACACTGACAAGCCGATGCTGT
>CAZCFC010000063.1:0-13194 GCA_964497815.1 uncultured Cypionkella sp. | reverse complement strand
AACTGCCGCTTTCGCGGGCTGCACGTTCTTTGCCAAGCGCCCATGGGTCGCCCGCGCTGCCCACCGATTTTTGCCAGAAATGCAGCGGCAGATCATCGGCTGCCATATTGATGAACCGCACCAGATGTGCGGCGTCAGACGCCTTTGCCTTGCGGATCAACATGCTTTCCCTCTTTTCGCCCAGGGGCAGCCATCGCATGTCCTGGATGCCGCCAAAAGAGCAGGAACTGGCGCGGCATGCAATATCGGCCTGCCGGGGGATCTTGTCAGCTTGCCATGGGGGTCTTACCACAAGGCATGATCAAAGCGACGTCTTGAAAGGACTGACATGAGCGATATGGTTTTCCGCTTTCCCGCGCCCGGACCCGAGCCGATGCTGACCGATCTTGAGGGATGGATCAAGATTGCGGGCAACCCGACCATGAAGACCTGGGTTCAGCACAGTTCGATCGACGGCAGCGTCATCAGCGGCACATGGGAGGCGACGACGGGCACCTGGCACGCCAGCTACAAGTTTTACGAGTTCGTGCATCTGATCGAGGGGCAAATCACCATCACGCCGGACGGCGGCAGCCCGGTCACGCTGCATCCGGGCGATGCGTTTGTGGTGGAACCTGACTTCAAGGGCACCTGGACCATCGAAAAGCCGGTCAGAAAACACTTCTGCATCAAGCTGAAATGACCCGGGCTCTGTGATCAGGCGGGCGGGCAGGGGGCACCGGTCCCCCTGCCTTTGGCCGGTTTACTGGACTTTGGCCTGAATGGCCTGCACGTCTGCGGTCGTCATGTCTCCGACCGTTGTCACCACGCCGTCCACAATCTGCCACAGCCGGAACGGTCCCGAAATATCGCCGTACTGGTCAAAGTTGACCGGGCCGATGACGCCTTCATAGCGGATCGCCTTGCCTTCTTTGATCAGTGCCAGCGCCTTGGCGAACTCTTCCTTGCCTGCATAGATCGGCTCGCCTGCCGGATCGACGGCCTTGCGCAGCGCGTCGGGCAGTTTCGCTACATCGGGGCCACCGGCGATGGCGATGGCCAGACCGACCAATGCACCCGCGTCATATGACCGGTCCGCGGCCGGGGCCGCCGGATCAAGACCCGAGAAAGCGTTGTAATTGTCGTTGAAGTATTGGGTCGAGGCGGTGGGCTCGGTGCCCGACGAGGTGCCAAAGGCATTGCCCAGATATTCCTTGCCGACGGCGGTGATGAAGTCATCGCTGTTCATGCCGTCGTTCAGCAGGAATTTCTGCACTCCGCCCTGTGACACCCAGGTGCGGGCGATGGTCGCCCCGTCCACCGGGTCCGAGATCAGATAAAGCGCGTCCGCCTCGGCCGCCAGCGCGGCGGTGACTTCCGAGGCATAGCTGGATTGCTTGGCGTTATAGGGGGTGACCGACACCACCGTGCCGCCCAAAGCGGTGAACGGATCGGTGAACTCTTTCACCAGATTGACGCCGAAGTCATTGTTCTGGTGGATGATCACGATTTTCATCATGCCGTTATCAATGGCAAATTTCGCCGCCGCAACGCCTTGCAGCGCATCCGAGGTGATGGTGCGGAAGAAGACGCCATTGGTCTTGCCGTCGCGTCCCAAGGCCGTCAGCGTCGGTGAAGACGATGCGGGCGAGACTTGCAGAACTTTGGCCGGCCCGGTGACAGAGGTCAGGATCGGGATCGACATCGGGCTGATGATGCCGCCGATGATGGCGGGAACCTTGGCGACCTGCACCAGTTGTGTGGCCGCATCGACGGCAACGTTGGCCTGGGTCTGGCTGTCGCGGGTGTCGGTTTTCAGGGTGCAACCGGCAACACCGCCCGCGTCGTTCAGATCGCGGAAGGCCATCTCGACCGATTTGGCCCCGGCCTGGCCATAAGAGCCAGCTTCGCCAGTCAGTTCCAGCACAAGGCCGATGGTGATGTCGCAGCCAAAGGACGCGCCGGGCAACAGGGCCAAGGCGGCGGCGGTGGCAAGAAGAGTTCTTTTCATGGCAGTCCTCACTGTTTGCAGGGTAAGGCCCTTGGTACGGTTCCGCCGGGCTGGGCCTGCCCGGCGGATATGCGGTCAGGAAGCGGCGTTCAGGTTGTATTTGATGATAGAGCCGTGCCGCCCGGTGCGGTCACGCTCCAGACTGTAGGTGTCACCTTCGGGGATCTGGCCCTGCGCTTGTATCGCGCTGATTTCGTTCAGGTCTTGCGCGGTCAGCCGCAGGTCGGAAATCGCCACGTTGTGGGGCAAGTGGCTGCGGTTGCGCGCGCCCACGATCACCGCCGCGACGCCGGGACGCTGCAGCATGGCCGCGCTGGCGACGGTGGCAATGTCTGTGCCATGACGATCAGCGATGCCGCGCAGGCCACGCAGCAGGGCCTGAAACAGATCCCAGCCGCCAAAATCGTCGATGATCAGCTTGTATTTGGTCAGCGACCGGTTTTCCAGCGGATGCTGCGGTTCCGCCATACCCAGCCAGCGGTCGCCCAGAAAGCCGCCCGCGACGGTGCCATAGCACAGGATCGCCATGTTGTTTTCGACGGCGGCCTTGGCCAGAAGGCGCTCGGGGCGCAAGTCGATCAGGCTGTATTGCACCTGCATCGACACCAGATCGACACCCGAATTGATGATCTTCAGCGCGGTGGCGGTGTCAAAATTGGTGCCGCCGATATGGGCAACCTTGCCTTCGGCGCGCAGCTCGTTCAGCCAGCCCAGGGTTTCAAGGTAATGCGGTACGGCATAGTCCCACCAGTGAAACTGCACCAGATCCAGCCGGTCCGTCCGCAACCGCTGCAGCGATGTGTCCACGATGGCGCGCACATAGGCGCGGTCGGTGGTGGACAGTCGGGACAGATCTGGCACCAGTTTTGTATGCACCTTGATGCCCGCCAAAGCCTGAGCGCCAAAGCGGTTGCCATATTCGGCTCGGAAGGCCCCGATCAGCTCTTCGACCCCGGTGTAGATGTCGGCGCAATCAAAGGTGGTGATCCCGGCTTCGGCAAAGGCGATCATGTCAGCGATGGTGCTGGTGCGGTCCACCGGGCCGTGTCCGCCCGCAAGTTGCCAGCCGCCCCGGATCACGCGGGAAATTTCATGGCCGGGACGCAAAGTGATACGGGCAACGGTCATTTTTCAGCCTCTGGCAAGGGAACGGCGGTGGTGTCGGCATGGGAAAAGCGGCGCTTGCCAAGCCGGGTTATACGCAAGCGGGACGGGCAATTGGGGTCGGGGCAGGCCACCTCGGCGTCCGAGGTCATCCAGTCGTGCGGATGGGTCATGCGCTGTTTGGCGGGCAAAAGTGGCAGGATGGCCGACAGCGAATAGATCGAAAAGCTTTGCCCCGGTGGCATGTGCAACTGCTCGCCGCGCAACTCGAACCAATCACCGGGCGTGCCACAGTATATCCGGGCGCCTTCGGGGGCGGTGATTTCGACGCGCAGATCGTAAAGTTCAAAGTGGTCGTCCATCATGGCTCCAGTGCGAAGGTGATGTCGCAAGCCCCCAAGCGGCGGATCCGGCCGCATGCCTCGGCCAGGGCCGCGCACTGATCGGGGTGCACCTGTGCCACCACCGAACCCGCCAGCCAGCCGACCGGAAAGAACATCCGCGCGCCGGGGCCGTAAAACAGGCCGATGTCAAAGATCGGGTCCGGCGTGCCGCCCCACATCCGCGCCGGCACATAGGCCAGGACCACGTCACCCGGTTGCGGATGCAGCGTGGCATTTTCCGGGGGCAGGGCCTGGGCATAGCTGGCCCCCACCAGATGCGCGGGCGGGATCGGACAGGAAATCTCGGGCCCGGTCCACATTGCGTGCAAGCCGGGGATCAGTCGCGGCGTTTGCAGATAGCTGCGCAGAAAGGCCGCGTTTTGCGGAGCCTTGGCGTCCAGAAAATCGGCCCGGACGGACAGGCCCGCAGCAGGGCAAACAATGCGCAGGGTCATGCGGTTTCCTTTGAAAGCTTGTCACGCAGGTAGGCAAAGGGGCGGGATATGTCGGCCACCAGGGCGGTCCGGGCCGCAATGCCATCGCCCGCCTCCAGCGCCGTCAGGATGTCGTGGTGAAAGCGCGCGGCGTCTTGGGCGCCTGCTTCGGAAAAGGCATAGATCGCGGCGCGGGTGAACGGCCCCGATTGCAGCCACAGGCTTTCGATCATCGGGATCAGCACGGTCGAGCCGCAGGCGCGGTAGATTTCGAAGTGAAAGGCGTGATTCAGGGTGGCTTCGCTGTCTATGGTTTCGGGATTGCCGCCCAGCCGCATATCTTCCCATTCGCCCATGATCGCCCGCAGCAGTGTCAATAGCCGGGGCGTCATCCGGCTGGCGGCCAGTTGCATGGCCTCGCCTTCGATCAGGACGCGGGCGCGCAACAGGTCTTCGATCCGCTCCAGCGTGACGGGCGGCACCCGGATCGACCGGTTCGGCAAGGCCTCAAGCGCCTGTTCCGTAATCAGCCGCCCCAGCGCCTCGCGCACGGGCATGGTCGAGGTCATCAGGGCATCGGCCAATTGCCGGATGGTCAGCACCTGGCCCGGCGCAAACAGCCCGCCAATCAGCGCGCGGCGCAGTTCGGTATAGACCCGGTCCTGCACGGTATCACGCCCGACGGGGGCCAAACCTGCGCTGTTTTGCGTCATTCCGCGTCCCATTCGAATCGTCTTGCCCGAAGGATTAGACGCTTCTACTGTGATCAAATCAAGTGTGATCACAGATCAAACATCAGGGGCGACATGGCGAACGACATCGTTCTCGAAGCGCGCAGTTTGACCAGACGTTTCGGCGGTGTGGCTGCCGTGGACGGGATGTCGGTGCAGGTGGCGCAGGGCGAGGTGTTGGGGTTGATCGGGCCAAATGGCGCGGGCAAGACCACGATGTTTGACCTGCTGGCCGGGTCTGTTGCCGTCAGTTCAGGGACCATTCATCTGATGGGGCGCGACATCACGTCCGATCCTGCGCATCGTCGGTTGGCGGGCGGCATGGGGCGCACCTTTCAGATCCCCCGGCCCTTTCCGGAACTGACCCTGCTGGACAACATGCTGATCGCGCGGCAGCACCAGACGGGCGAACGGTTGTGGGCGAACTTTACCGCGCCCGGACGCGTGGCCGCCGAAGAGCGTGCTGCGTGTGACAAGGCGCGGGGGCTGCTGGATCTGGTCGCTTTGGGGCGGCTGGCCGACGACCCGGCGCGGGTGCTTTCGGGTGGCCAGCGCAAGCTGTTGGAACTCGCGCGGGTGATGATGGCGGACCCCAAGGTGATCTTGCTGGACGAACCCGCCGCCGGGGTAAATCCCGCGCTGCTGGAGGTGCTGATCGCGCGGATCAAAGAGATCAACGCAGGCGGCGTCACCTTTGTGCTGATCGAGCATAACATCGACATGGTGTCGCGGCTGTGCAACCGCATCGTGGTGATGGCGCAGGGCCGCCTGTTGTTCGAAGGGCGCCCCGACGAGGTTGCCCGCGAGCCCCGCGTGATCGAGGCCTATCTGGGTGGGGCCGCCGCATGAGCATTCTTCAGGTCAACGGACTGGTCGCGGGATACGAGCCGGGACTGTCCATCGTGAAAGGCGCGTCCATCCACGCAGCCGAGGCTGAGATCGTGGTTATTCTGGGCCCGAACGGTGCCGGAAAATCAAGCCTGATCAAAGCTATCGCCGGTCTTGTGCCTATCTCCGCAGGGCAGGTCTTGCTGGATGGCCGCGATGTGACAGCCGTGCCTGCGCATCTGAAGATCAGGCAGGGACTGGCCTTTGTGCCCCAGACCGAGAATATCTTTCCCTTGCTGACGGTGGCCGAAAACCTGCGGGTTGCCGGGGGGATCCTGCCGCGCGCAGACGTGGGGCCGCGCATGGACGAGATGTTTGCGGCCTTCCCCGATCTGGCCCGTCAGCGCGGTCTGATGGCGGGCAGCCTGTCGGGCGGGCAGCGGCAAATGCTTGCGGTGGCGCGGGCGCTGATCGTGCGGCCAAGGGTGCTGATGCTGGATGAACCTTCGGCAGGTCTGTCGCCCAAATTGGTCGAGCAGGTGTTTGCGCAACTGGCTGCAATCCGGGCCGCCGGTCTGACCATTGTGCTGGTCGAGCAGAACGCCCGCGCAGCCCTTGCCATAGGCGACCGCGCCTATGTGCTGGTCGAGGGCCGTGAGGCGCATGAGGGCGCGGCGAAAACCCTGTGGGACAACCCGATCATTGCCGAACTGTACCTTGGCCATCGCAAGGAGGCGACATGAGCCTGCAATTCCTTCTGGATGGTCTGATCGCCGGCGCGATGATTGGACTTGGCGCCATTGGCGTCACGCTGACCTATTCGATCCTGCGGTTTTCCAACTTTGCCCATGGTGATTTCATGGCCTGGGGGGCCTATGCCGCGTTGGCCGTGGTTGGCGCGCTGGGCGGCAGCCTGCCCATGGCACCCTTGTCGTTTGGTTGGCCGCTGTTGCTGGCGATGGTCGTGGCGATGGGGCTGACGGCGCTGTTGGCGCTGGCACTGGACTGGTTGTTGTTCGCAAGACTGCGGGCAAGGGGGCAGGCGATCATCGTGGTCATGGCCTCGTTTGGTGCCTCGATGGCCCTGCGCAGCCTGTTGGAGTTCATGTTCACCTCAAGCCCCACCTATTTCTCGCGGGCCATCCAGATTGCCCAACCGGTCGGTCTGGGTGTGCGCATCACCGCCGATCAGGGTGCGCTTTTGGTGCTGACCCTGATTTTGGTGACGGGCATGCATCTGTTCATGCAGCGCAGTCAGCGCGGGCGGGAAATGCGGGCCTATGCGCAAAATCCGGCATTGGCGCAGGTGGTCGGCATCGACGTCCAAAAGGTGGTGCGCGCGACATGGATCATTGGCGCGGCCCTGGCCTGCGCCTCGGGGGTGATGGTGGGCGTGCTGGTGCAGATCCGCCCCTTGATGGGGCTTGATCTGCTGTTGCCGATCTTCGCCGCCGCGATTCTGGGGGGCATCGGATCGGTGCCGGGCGCGGTGCTGGGCGGGCTGATCATCGGCCTGTCCGAAGCTGCCGCAGTTCAGTTCGTGGGGGCTGAATGGCGTGCGGCAGTGGCTTTCGTGATCCTGATGGCGGTGCTGTTGGTCCGCCCGATGGGCCTGTTCGGAGTGGCAGAGCGATGATTGACCTTCTGGGATATGGTGCATTCTTTCTGTCTACCGCGTTGATTTTCGGGCTTATTGCGCTGGGGCTGAACCTGCAGTGGGGGCTGACGGGGCTGTTCAACGTGGGCATCGCGGGGTTTGTGGCGATCGGGGCCTACAGTTCGGCCATCCTGACGACGCCGGACACGCCCGACCGCATCGGTGGCTTTGGCTGGCCCATAATGGCGGGGTGGGCGGCGGCGGCGCTGATCACGGCGGCCGCGGCGGGTCTGACCGGCTATGTGACGTTGCGGTTGAAGTCGGATTATCTGGCCATCACCACGTTTGGCGTGGCGGTGGTGGTGCAACTGGTGGCGCTGAATGCGCAGGGTCTGACGGGGGGGCCGTTTGGCGTGGCCTTCATTCCACGCCCGTTCGCAGCACTTCAGGGCCAGTCAGTGCTGTTCAACCTGTCCAATCTGGCGGTGATCGTGGCGGTGGTTCTGGCCAGTTATCTGGCGCTTGAGCGGCTGTCGCGCAGCCCATGGGGCCGGGTGCTGCGGGCACTGCGCGAAGATGAACGCGCAGCCATTGCCCTTGGCAAAAGCGCGCAGTCCTACCGCATTCAGGCCTTTGCCGTGGGGGGGGCCGTGATGGGGCTTGCAGGGGCGGTGCAGGCGCATTTCATCGGCTTCATCGCTCCTGACACCTATCTGCCGACTTTGACGTTTCAGGTCTGGGCGATGCTGATGGTGGGCGGATCCGGATCCAACCGCGGGGCGGTGTTCGGGGCGATCGTGGTCTGGGCAATCTGGGTCGGGTCTGGTGCGGTTACGGCGGCTATCGTCCCCGCCGATCTGCAAGCCCGCGCGGCGTCGCTGCAGATCGTGGCCATCGGGGTGATGCTGTGCCTGATCTTGCTTTGGCGTCCGCAAGGCTTTTTCGGCCCGCGCAGGTCGGTGAAATGACGAAAGATCCTGCAACTCTTTGGCACGCCACCGCAGCGCCCTTGGCTGCATTTGCGCCTTTGAAAGGCCCCGCACAGGCGGACCTTCTGGTGGTTGGCGGCGGCTTTGCCGGGTTGTCTGCCGCCCTTCACGCCGCCGAAGCAGGGTTATCGGTGATCCTGGTCGAGGCGCATCGCATTGGCTGGGGGGCCTCGGGGCGGAATGCGGGCTTTGTGGTGCCGAATTTCGCCAAGGTCGATCCCGATGGCGTTCGGGCCCGGCTGGGGCAAAAGGGCAGCGCTCTGATTGCCATGGCGGCGGGCAGTGCCGATCTTGTATTTGATCTGATCCGCCGCCACCGGATTGATTGTGATGCGGCGCAAACGGGATGGATTCAACCGTCGCATTCGGATGCGGCCTTTGCAAAGGCGCGGGACCGCGTGCGGCAATGGGCAGAGCTGGGGCGTCCGGTGCAAGCGCTGACCGCCGCCGAGGTGACGCGGATGACAGGCGTCGCAGGGTGGCGCGGCGGCTGGATTGACCGTTCTGGCGGGGTGCTTAACCCGGTCGGCTATGCGCGCGGCCTTGCGCGGGCGGCGGTTGGATCGGTTGGATCGGTTGGGTCGGGGGTGCAGATCCACGAAACCACACCTGTCACCAGCCTGCACCAGCGCGGCGCTGACTGGCAGGCCAGCACGCCTGCGGGGCAGATCACGGCGCGCCGGGTTGTGCTGGCAACCAACGCCCATGCCGGCCCACTTTGGCCCGGTCTTGCCCGCAATTTCTTTCCGCTCAGGGTGTTTCAGGTGGCAACCCAGCCTTTGCCCGCCACGATCCGTCAGCGGTTGCTGCCAGAGGGTCAGTGCGTTTCTGACAGCCGCCGCAACCTGTTCACCTTTCGGTTTGACGCGCAAAACCGACTGATCAGCGGCGGCATGCATGCCGTGGCCTGGGGGGCAGAGACTCGGGTGCCGCACACCATACAGCGGCGTCTGGCCCAGCACCTGGACCTGCCCGACATGCCGCCGCTGGCTTATCAATGGTCCGGCACGGCCGCGGTGATGCCGGATTTCCTGCCGCGCGTGATCGAACTGGCTTCGGGTCTGATCGCCGGATTTGCCTGCAACGGACGCGGAATTGCCCTGTCCACGGCGATGGGGCGCGAGCTGGGCTATTGGGCTGCGGGCAAGCCTGCCGATGCGCTTGCACTGCCAAATCATGCCATGGCCGAAATTCCGATGCACGCTTTGTCGCGCTTTGCCCCGAATGCCCTGCTGCCGATCAGCATGCTGCGCGATCATCTTGAGATCAGGGCGCGGTCATGAAACATCCGGGTCGCCCGAACCGTCCAGTGACAGAAAGTCAGCCAGCAAGGCATTGAAAATATGTGGCTTTTCCAAGTGAACGTTGTGCGCTACGCCCGGCACGACCGCCAGGTCTGCCCCTGCAATCCCATGCCAAAGCGCCTGGGGCTGTGACCAGCCATAAGACCGGTCGTGGCTGCCCCACAGCACAAGCGTTGGGCAGTTGATCAGCGCCAGCGCAGCGCGACCGTCCCAGTTTTCCCAGGCCGTCAAACTGGCCAGCGCCGCCTGAGGATTGGCAAGCGCGCCAAGGCTGCGGCACAGCGCATAGGCTTCGGCGGCATCACGCTGCAAAAACCATGTTGCGGCGATGCGATTTGCGGTTTCTGCAACGCCGTCCTGCTGCAACCGTGCGCGCGACTGGGCGATGGTTTCGAACCGCCCCGGCAACACGCCCTGCGGACCCGTGCCATACAAAACCAGTTTGCGCGCCCGGTGCGGGGCAATCCGGACCATCTCTTGCACGATCATCCCGCCCATCGAATGGCCCAGCAACTCGAACTGCTGCACCCCAAGCCGGTCCAGAAGCGCCAGCACAAGGCGGGCGTGCCCTTCGATACTGTCAGGAGCCACAAGTGCAGCACTTGCCCCAAATCCGGCAAGATCGGGGCAGATCACATCGCGGCAGCGGCCAAAGCCAGCCATCTGGGCGGCCCAGACAGCGCTGCCCCCCAGATACCCATGCACCAGAACCAAGGCCGGGCCTGCGCCTGCGCGTTGATAGGACAAGGTGGTCATGGCAGCAATCTCCTGCGGGGTGGGTGCCTGCGGCACGTGTCCAGTGGGGTTACAACAGAAATACATGCGCGAAGACAACGGCCTGTCCCAGCAGACACAGCGTATCAACAGCGATCAGAACCAGCCCCTTCATGCCCGGCGCGAACAGCTTTTCCAACAAGGTCTTGACCCCCAGCGCCGAAATCGCGACCACCAGCAAGAAGCATGAGGCGTCGTTGACAAAGGCCAGCCCCGGCTGGGGCAACCACACCGATGATCGGCATGATGCCCAGATGCGACACATCGGCAAAAGTCAGTCGCAGGCCCAGAAGGGCCACGCCACAGCGCAACAAGGTCCGCGCACAAAAGCCGATGCCGTCCGCGGCCTGCGGCCCATCGGCCAGAAAGTTGAAAGCCATGCCCAGCAGCAGCGCAAACGGCATTGCCGGCGCGCTGTCATGCTTGGACAAAAGCTGGCGGCCAAAGCGATGGTTGTTGCCAGAACCACTCTGCCGCGATGGGTGGTGATCCAATCCCCGATGCGCCCGCGCCAGGGGCCGTCCGGCTGACCCTTGTCAAGCGGAACAGGATCAGTCGTCAACGGGCGCATGGTTCAGATCGAACACCTCATCGGGGAAGAACTTGGCCAGCCGGATGTCGGCCGAACGGGCGTGCCCCTCCATCCCCTCCAGCCGTGAAATACGGGCGGTCGCCTCGGCCAAGGGGCGCGCCGCTTCGCGGGTGGCACGCTGCCAGGTTACTGTTTTCATGAATTTATGCACAGAAAGCCCGCCGGTATACCGCGCCGCGCCCGAGGTGGGCAGCACGTGGTTCGGCCCCGAGGTCTTGTCACCAAAGGCCACCGTTGTTTCTTCGCCCAGAAACAGCGAGCCATAGGATTTCAGGCGGCCCAGCCACCAGTCCAGATTTTCGGCCTGAATGTGCAGATGCTCGGGCGCGAATTGATCGGCGGCTTTGGCCATGTCTTCGGCACTGTCGCACAGGATCACTTCGGCACAGTCGCGCCATGCGGCTTCGGCGCTTTGTCGGTTCAGCGGGGGCAGGGTTGCGATCAGTTGCGGCACCCGCATGATCACCCGTTCGGCCAACGCCCGGTCCGATGTCACCAGCCAGACCGGCGAGTTGTACCCATGCTCGGCCTGCCCAACCAGATCAACGGCCACCATCTCGGGGTCGGCTGTGCCATCGGCCACGACCATGCTGTCGGTCGGGCCCGCAAACATGTCGATGCCCACCTGCCCGAACAGAATGCGTTTGGCTTCGGCCACGTACTGATTTCCAGGCCCCACCAGAATATCCGCCTTGGGCAGGCCGAACAGGCCGTTGGCCATGGCCGCCACACCCTGCACACCGCCCATCGACAAGATCACATCCGCGCCGCACAGGTCCATCGCGTAAAGGATCGCAGGCGGGATACCAACCCCGGGGCGGGGAGGCGAGCAGGCGGCAATATGGGGCACGCCCGCCACTCGGGCCGTGGTGATGGTCATGATGGCGCTGGCGACGTGGCTATAGCGGCCTCCGGGCACATAGCAGCCCGCCGCGGCGACCGGGATCTGCTTTTGCCCCGCCAGCAGCCCCGGCAGGATTTCGATCACGCAATCGGTGACGGTGGCCCGCTGCGCCTCGGCAAAACGGCGGACATTGTTGTGGGCAAACTGGATGTCAGCCTTCAGCCGGTCGGGCACCAAGGCCGCCGCCGCCGCCCGGTCCGCTGCCGACACGACAATATCGCCCGTCCATTTATCCAGATCGCGGGCATAGCGGCGCGCGACGTCTTCCCCCCCCGCAGCGATTTCGGCCAGCATTCTTGAAACAGCAGCATGCACGTCTTCCTGACCCGTTTCGGAGGTCCGAACGGCTTTCTTCAGATAAATCATGGCTTTGGCTTTCCGGGTTACATTCTGCCCTTCCAGGGCACCACGCGGCGTTCGATGAACCGCATCAACAGATCAAAGGCAAAGGCGATCACGGCGATGACGAAAATCCCCATGATTACAACAGGGGTTTGCAGGAACTGGCTGGCCGACAGCACCATGTAGCCAAGGCCCTTGGTCGAGGCGACCATCTCGGCGGCGACAAGTGTGGTCCAGCCAAAGCCGATGCCAATGCGCATGGCCGTCAGGATTTCCGGCATGGCCGAGGGCATGATGACATGGCGCATCACCTGCCAGCGGGTCGCGCCAAAGGAATAGGCGGCGTGGATCTGCTCGATTGCGGCCGATTTGACGCCCGACCGTGCCCCCAGAACCACGGGTGCGAACACCGACAGAAAGATCAGCAGGATTTTCGACGTCTCACCGATGCCGAACCAGATGATCATCAGCGGCAGGTAGGCAAGCGGCGGAATCGGGCGGTAAAACTCGATCGGCGGATCAAAAATGCCGCGCATCACCGGGCTCATGCCCATGGCAAGGCCAAGCGGCAGGCCGATGACGCAGGCCAGCAGAAACGCACCGAACACCCGCACCGTCGAAATCCACACATGTTCCAGAAACGGCGTGTTGGTGAAGCCGTCGTTCCAGATCGAGATGAACTTGTTGATGATGGCCATCGGAGAGGGGACAAACAGCGGCTTGACCCAGCCCATGAAGGTGACAAGCCACCAGACGAAGAAGAAGAACGCAATCGAGCCGGCTGACAGCCAAAAGGTGTTGCCGTGGCCGGGAACGCCGTAGATCTCGCCGGGCTTGGTGGGCCGGGCGCGGGCCAGCCGGGCGAAGAGGCCGTCGGGTTTCGGCGCGGACTGGGGGGACAAATCGGTCATGCCGCGGCTTCCTCGTCAGCAAAGATGATCCTTAGCACGTCTTCGCGCAGTTGGATGAATTCGGGCGAGGCCTTGACCTGACGCGCCGGGGTGCCGCCAAGGAACTGGCGCGAAAAGGGCAGGTCAAACAGATGCGTGATCCGGCCGGGGCGGGGCGACATGACCACCAGCTTGGTGCCCATGAACAGCGCCTCTTCAACGCTGTGGGTGATGAAGAACACCGATTTATGGGTGTCATTCCAGACGTTCAGGATCAACTCCTGCGCCTTTTCGCGCGTCAGCGCGTCGAGGGCACCCAAGGGTTCATCCAT
>CAZCFC010000062.1:0-13274 GCA_964497815.1 uncultured Cypionkella sp. | reverse complement strand
GGGCGTTTCGATTTGGGTCTTGGGTGTTGTGACGGCGGGGGTCTGGATCTGGGCGGCCGCTTACTATGCGCTTGGGGTCTTTGCGACGCTGGAAGAGGCGGTTTATTTCAGCCTGGTGGTCTACACGACGCTGGGTTTCGGCGACGTGCTGTTGCATCCGGAATGGCGGTTGCTGGCCGGAATGGAAGCCGCAAACGGCTTGCTGACCTTTGGTTTGCTGACCGCGCTGTTGATCGAGGCATTGCGGCAAGTGCGCTTGGGTCAGGTCGAACACCGGCGCAAGCGGGGCGATTAAGGCGCCCCGCCTGTAACGCAATCAGGCAGCAAGCCGCACAGCGCGGCGGGCCAGAAATGCGCGAGCCAAGACCGGTTCGAGGCATGGAAAAAAGCTGGCATCCGGGTAGCGGTTTGCCCCATCCATGATGCCCGGACAATGCAGCAGGACACCGGAATTGGCATAGACCACCTCTTCATCGGCAAAAAGCGGCGTGATGACCTGCAGAATGGCAGCGGTGGTCTGACGCCGCACCCCTGCCCGGCCCTGCAAGGCCAGCGCCGGAAGCATCGCAAAGGGCGCATCCGTGGCGACATCGTCCAAAGTGTCCAGTAGCAGATGCTGACCCGGCAGGATCAACAGATCGGAACAGGCATCAAAGCTGCCTCCGGGGATCAGAAGCGGCGCGGTTTCCACCTCGGGACGAAAGCTGCGCCGATCCAGCGCCATGATGCGGGCCAGACCGCCGTCCAGCGTTTGCACCGCATCGCCAATGGCAAGAGATTCCACAGGGTGCCAGCCCGTCTTTGTTTCCACCAGCGTTCCAGCGATCAGCCCGGTCGTAACCGGAACAACCAAGCGATGTTGCGGGAAAACGGCAGTGGCGGTTGCAGCGGCATTTCTCGAAAAATCTTTCATAAACATGGCGTTATCCTGTCTGTTAAGGGGTGGGGCGATAAGGTGTCTCTGCCGCCCAATTGGCACCCGAATTTCGACATAATTTTGACATGCCTGCGGCAAGGGATTGGCATTGGTTCCGCCAACAAAACAATACCGCCATGGGCCGCCGCCAAGCGACGGCACCGAACCGCATTATGGGTTCGTTAAGCAACAATTGCCGGAGCAGCTCAGCTGATTCGGCGCTTCTGCGTCAGGATCAACACGCCACAGGCCACGATGATGGCGCTGCCCAGCAAGGTCAGACTGTCAGGCCGCTCACCGAACACCGTCACCCCCAACACCATCGCGAACAGCAGGCGGGTGTAGCGGAACGGGGTGACGACCGAAACCTCGCCCGTCCGCATGGCATTGGTCAGCGCGGCATAGGCCGCGATCCCGAACAGCGCCGCCCCGGAAATCAGGCCAAGGGTTTGCGCATCGGGCAGGCGCGCCCCACCTGTCACCGACAAAATCACCACCCCTGACAAAGAAAGCATGATGAACCCGACCACCCCCAACTGCGCATTGGACAGGGCTGGCGGTGCGGCGCGCGTGGCCAGATCGCGACCTGCAAAGCCGATCATCGCGGCAACAGTGACCAATGAAAGCGCATCGAACCCTTCGGCCCCGGGCCGCAGGATCACCAGCACGCCCGCAAATCCCAGCAAGATCAACAGCCAGCGGGCCAGACCGACCTTTTCGCCAAAGATCACCGCAGCACCCAACACCACCAGCAGCGGCGTGGCCTGCAGGATGGCCGACGCAATGGAAATTGGCGTCAGGGCGATGGCAAGGGCGTAAAACAAACGCCCGCAAACCTCGAACAGTGACCGCACTGCCATGGTGCGCGACAAGATGCTGGCCGGGATCGGCGGCTGCCCGGCGCGCTGCGCCATCATGGCAAACACCGCGATGCCGATCAGACCCATGATCAGGATGGCCTCACCCACCGGAATATGACGGGCGGCCGACTTCAGGAATGCATCCTCGACTGCAAAGCCCGCCATCGAAGCTGTCATGAACAGGCTGCCACGGAAGTTTGGGGTCATGGCACGCGCCTTTTCATTCACAATGGTACAAATATCCCCGCCGGAGGCTCCTTGTGCCAGCGTCAGAGCCTGCGGCGGGGATATTCAAGCAATGTGAACCCTAAATCAGTCCGGCGTGCTGCATCGCGGCCTTGATGCGGGCCTTCGTTCCGTCGGTCAGGCCGACCAGCGGCAGGCGGACGTCTTCGCTGCAGAGGCCCAGCAACGACAGGCCGTATTTCGCACCGACCAGACCCGGCTCGATGAAGATGGCTTCGTGCAGCGGCATCAGTCGGTCTTGGTAGTCCAGGGCCCTGGCGTAATCACCGGCCAATGTGGCCGCCTGAAATTCGGCGCACAAGCGCGGCGCGACGTTGGCGGTAACGGAAATGCAGCCCACACCGCCATGCGCGTTAAAGCCAAGGGCAGTGGCATCTTCGCCCGAAAGCTGAATGAAATCGGCACCGCAGGTGGCGCGCTGTTGGCTGACACGTTCAATCTTGCCAGTGGCGTCCTTGACGCCAATGACGCGCGGCAGCTTGGCAATGACGCCCATGGTATCGGGCAACATATCCACCACCGAGCGGCCCGGAATGTTGTAGATCACGATCGGCAAATTGCAGCAGTCGTGCAGCGCGGTGTAATGCGCCACCAGCCCGGCCTGGGTTGGCTTGTTGTAATAGGGTGTCACCACAAGGGCCGCATCCGCGCCGACTTTCTCGGCGAACTGGATCAGGCTGATACCTTCGGCTGTGTTGTTGGAGCCAGCCCCGGCAATGACAGGAATGCGCCCGGCGACGGTTTGCACCACCACTTCGATCACCTTCTGGTGCTCTGCGTGCGACAGTGTCGGGCTTTCGCCCGTGGTGCCAACGGGAACCAGCCCGGTCGAGCCTTCGGCAATGTGCCATTCCACAAGTTTCTTCAGCGTCACCAGATCAAGTTCACCGTTCTTGAACGGCGTAACCAGTGCGGGAATGGACCCTGTGATCATGGTGCGCGTCTCCTATGGGGGGCCGAAGTGAATCGCCCGATTGCAAGCGCGCTCTACCTAACCGGGGTTCGGCGTTTTGCCAAGCATGGGCGGCGAATTGCCGGGATAACGGGCTTGTGGGTTGTGGGATAGCAGGGGTTGCGGCACAGTTTGGGGATGAGCAGACTGATCAAGATCGCAAAAGCGGTCACGTTTTCACTGGCCGTGATGATGACCCCGATGGCGCAGGCCGATGAGGCCGGGGCGTTGAAGCAGGCTTTGGCCGATGCCGCCGCCAGAGACTGGCCGGGGGCGTTGAAGGCTGCGCAGGGCGCGGGTCCTGTGGGCGGGGACCTGATCTTGTGGCAATGGCTGCGCGATGGTCAAGGCAAGCTGGGCGACTATGAGAGCTTTCTGCAGCGCAGGCCGGACTGGCCGGGCTTGGCCTTGCTGCGTGAAAAAGGCGAGGTGGCGGTGGCACGGTCCACCGATGCCGACCGGATCATCGGCTATTTCGGCGCGGGCAAGCCGAAGACCGGTTTGGGGGCGGTGACTTTGGTACGGGCACTGTTGACCACCGGCGCGCGCGATGCCGCCGAGGCAGAGGCGTTTCGCGCCTGGACCCAATTGAAATTCAGCGCCGAAGAAGAAGAGGCCATGCTGGCCCTGATGGCCGAGCCGCTGGCCGTGGCGCATGAAGTGCGGCTGGACCGCATTCTGTGGGACGGCGACCGGCTGGGTGAGGCCAAGCGCATGCTGCCGCGTCTGTCACAGGACTGGCAGGCCTTGGGTGCGGCGCGGATCGCCCTGCAGACCGAAGCCGCGAACGCACCAGCACTGGTCGAGGCAGTACCGCAGCCGGTCGCGGGTGATGCCGGGCTGGCCTATGACCGCTTTGTGTACAGGATGCGCAAGGACCGTTATGACGATGCCGCCGAGCTTGTCCTTAACCGCAGTGACAGCGCGGCGCGGCTGGGCAGGCCCGAGGCCTGGGCCGACCGCAGGGCCCTGCTGGCGCGGTATCTGATGCGGACGGGACAGGCCAAGACAGCCTATCGCGTGGCGGCCGGACATCAGATGACAGAAGGCACCGACTATGCCGATCTTGAGTTTCTGGCGGGGTTCATCGCGCTGCGCAAGCTGGATGATCCCGAGCGGGCGCTGACCCATTTCGGGCATCTGAAGGCGGCAGTTGCGACGCCGATTTCGGTGGCGCGGGCCGATTATTGGACGGGCCGCGCGTTGCAGGCAAAAGGCGATGCAGCGGCGGCAGAGGCGGCGTACAAGGCGGCTGCGCGGCAACAGACCGCATTTTACGGGCTGCTGGCGGCAGAAACGCTGGGCCTTTCGTTGGACGAACGGCTGGTGGCCGTGGGCGCGCCGGGACCGGGGTGGAAAACCTCGGGCTTTGCAGGGTCGTCCGTGCTGGCGGCGGGTCGGCTTTTGGTTGAGGCGGGGGACAGGGCGCTGGCCAAGCGGTTCTTCCTGCATCTGGCGGAAAGTCTGGACGGCACCGAACTGGAGCAACTTGCCGATCTGGCCCTGCGGATGGAAGAGCCTCATATCGCGTTGCTGGTCGCCAAGGCGGCGGCCGAGCGCGGGCTGATCCTGCCACGCGCCTATTACCCCGCCCCGGCGATGGTGCCCGATGGCTTGCCCGTCAGCCGCGCGCTGGCGTTGGCAATCTCACGCCGCGAAAGCGAGTTTGATCCGGCAGCACAAAGCCCCGCAGGTGCGCGCGGGCTGATGCAGGTGATGCCGGCCACGGCCGAAAAGGTGGCCAAAGGGCTGGGCGAGCAATCCAGCGCCGGACGGTTGACGGCGGACCCCGCCTTTAACGTGCGGATGGGTTCGGCCTATCTGAAGGACATGGCTGACCAGTTTGGCCCTGCGGTGGCGCTGATCGCTTCGGGCTACAACGCCGGGCCGGGGCGCCCACGCAAGTGGATGGCGGAGTTTGGCGATCCGCGCAACGACGGGGTCGATGTTGTCGATTGGATCGAAACCATCCCGTTTGCCGAAACGCGCACGTATGTGATGCGGGTGGCCGAGGGCGTCGTGATCTATCGCGCGCAGTTGAAGGGCACATCAGGCCCGGTGCGGATCACGGCGGAATTGACTGGACGATAAAGATGGGGTGGTGACGGGGCAAGCGGCGGGGGTTTCACACCCCCGCGCCCGATTGCACAGGGC
Source organism: uncultured Cypionkella sp. (assembly GCA_964497815.1). Taxonomy (GTDB): domain Bacteria; phylum Pseudomonadota; class Alphaproteobacteria; order Rhodobacterales; family Rhodobacteraceae; genus Cypionkella. Next base: position 8,146 of record CAZCFC010000062.1, on the reverse strand, counting down.
AATCGGGCTTCCCCCGTGGGATATTTGCACACAGAGGATGCAAATTTTAGACAAATCTTCAGGGATCAGGCATTGGCCGCTTCGCGCGATTTCAACCATTGCCGCCACAGCGTGAACAGGCTGGCCCCCACCACGACAACGGTGCCAATGGCGACATTGGTGCGCAGGGTTTCCCCGAAATAGAACACCCCCAGCAAGGCGATGAAGACCAGTTGCAGATAGGCAAAAGGCTGTACAGCAGAGGCTTCGGCCTTGTCATAGGCCTGAATCAGCAGCCAATGACCAAGCGCTGCGGTACAGCACAAGGTGGCCATGAAGAACCAATCTCGTCCCACAAGGGGCGTCCAATGCCACAGACCAAAGGGCGTTATGGCCAATGCTCCGATCATGCCTGTCCAGAAGAAGCTGACCGAGGCGGCATCTTGACGGGCGACGTAGCGGGTCAGCAGTCCATAAAGCGCAAAGATGAAGGCCGAGGCCAGCGGAATGATGGCCCAGGGCGAGAACACGGTCATGCCAGGTTTGAGAATGATCAGCACCCCAAGAAATCCGATGGCAATCGCGGTCCAGCGGCGCCAGCCGACCTTTTCGCCCAGGACGGGGCCAGAAAGCGCCGCTATGATCAGGGGCGTGCATGCGAAGACGGCATGGGTTTCGATCAGGCCCAGTTTGACGAAGGCAAACACCATGATCACCACTTCGAAGATCAGCAACAGGCCGCGGGAAAGCTGAAGGACAGGGTATTTCGTCCGAATGGCGGCGCGGATGCCTCCGGGCTGGCGGGCCGCCAGAACCATCACGAAAGCGGCGAAGAACCAGAACCGGATCATCACCACCATATAGATGCTGTAGTGGGTTCCCAGATAGCGCGACACCCCGTCCTGCAGCGCAAACACTGCCGCCGAGCCGCACATCAGCCAGATCCCGGCCTTGGTGTTTTGAGTCGTGCTCATGTGGCGATTCCAATCGGTTTACGCTCATGCAGAAGCGCGTAGATGCCTGCGGCGACGATCAGCGCCGCGCCCAACACCACGGGCAGAGCAAGCGTTTCGCCATAGACCGTGATGCCAATGATCGAGACGAACACGATTTGCAGATAGGCAAAGGGTTGGACCGAAGAGGCCTCGGCGGCCTCATAGCATTTCAGCAACAGCCAGTGCGACAGGATCGAAATGGCGGCGTAGACCGCCAGGAACAGTGCGTCAGTACCGACAATCGGCTGCCACTGCGGCAGACCGATGACCGTCATGATGGCAGCACCGATGATGGCAGGCCAGAAAAATGCCGGAAACGTCGGCTCGTCGCGCGTGGTCAGACGGGTGAGGACGGAATATGTGGCGAAAAACAGTGCGGAAATCAGGGGCAGCAGCGCGGGCCACGAGAACACACCCGAACCGGGACGCAGGATGATGATCACCCCCGCCATGCCAACGCCAACAGCGACCCAGCGTTGCCAGGACAGCTTTTCGCCCAGAATCGGGCCCGAGAGGGCCACCACCAGCAGCGGACAGATCGCGAAGACAGCGTGGCTTTCGATCAACCCGATCAGGGTGTAGCCATAGACGATCGCGCAGATCTCGGACACCAGCAGCACCGAGCGCAGCACATGCGCGCCAAGCCGGGACGAGCGGATGGCCGAGCGAAGACCCTCGGGGCGGCGCAGTGCCAGCAAGGTCACAAAGGCCGCGAACACCCAATAGCGCACCATCACCACCATCAGCGTATTGTACCCGCCGGCCAGATAGCGCGAGAATCCGTCTTGCGCGGCAAAGGCGGCGACGGCGGCAATCATCAAGAGGATGCCCTTGCGGTTGCTTTTCATGGCTTGCGTCCCGTGGACATATGACGTTTGCGGCCATGGCCGGGGCGGCGTTCCACCGTGAAACCCGCTTCGGCCAATGCGCGGCGAACATGGCCTGCGGCAGTATACGTGGCGAAAGTGCCGTCGGGGGCGGTATGGTGCGCGACTTGCATCAGGATTTCACTGGACCAGAGTTCGGGGTTCTTGGCGGGAGAAAAACCGTCGAGGAACCATGCGTCGGCGCAGTGGTCCCAGGCCCGCAGGGTGTTGCGGGCGTCGCCGATGATGATGGTCACCGCGATCGGGCCAAGTTGAAACATGGTGCGGCCGGCGGCCCAATGGGCCAGAAATTCATCGGCCACCGCACGCGCTTCGGGGAAGGCATCCAAGGCGCGGGCAATGTCGGGGGCCGACAGCGGGTAGGCCTCAAAGCTGGTGTAGCGGACCGGGATTCCGGGATTTGCGATCAGCGTGGCCAGCAGGTTAAGCCCGGTGCCAAAGCCCAGCTCCGCGATATGAAAGCCCGGGCGCAGGCGGTCGGGCAGATCATTGCCTGAAAGAAACACATGCCGCGTTTCGGACAGCCCGTCGTTCAGGCTGAAATACGGGTCGTCAAAGCGTTGCGACACCGGAATGATGCCGTCACGCCAATCCAGCCCTGCCAGATCAAAGCCAGCCCCACCCAACCCTGTGCCCTGTTCGCCGCCTGTCATTTGCCCTATGCCCATGGTCGCGCGGACCATGGGGAAGGCATTGCGGAATGGCAAGAGTTGATCTGACAGTGCGGGGCGGCGGCATTTTCGGGCTGTCGATCGCGTGGGAGGCGGTGCAACGCGGCGCGGTGGTGCGGCTGATTGAAACCGGGGCGATCGGCGCAGGATCGTCGGGCGGAATCGTGGGGGCACTTAGCCCGCATGTGCCGGAAAACTGGAATGAAAAGAAGGCGTTTCAACTGGACAGCCTGCTGATGGCAGCGGAGTGGTGGCAGCGAGTCGAGGCGGCATCGGGCCTGCGTTCGGGCTATGCCCGGACGGGGCGACTGCAGCCTTTGGCGGATGCGGCGGCGGTTGAACTTGCGCGGACACGGGCGCAAACGGCGGCGACGCTTTGGCGCGGAGAGGCGGCGTGGCGGGTGATCAAAGCGACGGGGTCGGCGTGGGAGCCTGCTTCGGGGTCGGGATGGCTGGTGCAGGATACGCTGTCGGCGCGGCTGCATCCACGGATGGCGGCGCGGGCGTTGGTTGCGGCGATCCAGGCGCGGGGCGGAGAAGTGGTGATCGGGGAAGCGCCAGATGAGGGGGCGGTGGTCTGGGCCACCGGTCTGGCGGGCTTGTCGGCGCTGACTGCGGATCTTGGGCGTGATCTGGGCGGCGGTGTGAAAGGGCAGGCCATGGCGTTGAGACATGATGCAGCAGACCTGCCGCAACTGTTTGTCGATGGGCTGCACGTGGTGCCGCATGCGGATGGCACGGTCGCGATTGGATCGACGTCAGAGCATCAGTGGACGAATGCAACCCTTGTTGATACACAGCTTGACGCCCTGTACGCCCGGGCGATTGCAGCTTTGCCGGTTCTGGCGGGGGCCGAAATCGTCGAGCGTTGGGCCGGGGTCCGCCCCCGCGCAAAAACCCGCGCGCCTGTGCTGGGGGCATGGCCGGGAAGACCTGGGCACTTCGTGGCCAACGGCGGCTTCAAGATCGGCTTTGGCATGGCTCCAAAGGTGGCGCAAGTGATGGCCGATCTTGTGCTGGACGGGTGCGACGGGCTTCCGGACGGCTTCCGTCTTCAGAGGTATGACAGGCTGTAATGGCGGAGCCTCCGGCGGGGATATTTGCCCACAGAGGATGACATGAAGCGCGGTGCTGTTCATCCTCTGTGGTCAAATATCCCCCGCGGAGCGTCCACGCTTTGGGCAGGGACGGGGGCGCGAAATCAGGCGGTCAACAGCTGTTGCACCATCGGGATGACCTTCTCGCCATACAGCTGAATGCAGGTCATCAGCGCGGCATGGGGGACCGGACCGGTGCTGTATTTCATGTCAAACCGCTGGACCTTCAGATCGCGGACGGTGGCAGCAATCTTTCGGGCCACCGTCTCGGGCGATCCGACATAAAGCGAGCCGTTGTGCACCTCGTCCAGGTAGCGATCTTTGGTCGTGGGCGGCCAGCCGCGCTCGCGGCCGATGCGACCGAACATGGTCTGGTAATGTGGCCACAGGGTTTCCTGCGCCTCTTCGTCGGTGGCCGCGACAAAGCCGGGCGAGTGGATACCGATGGGACGAACTGGGCGCTCCAACTGGGCACAAGCGCGGTGGTAAAGGTCGATATAGGGCAGGAACCGGCGGGGATCGCCGCCGATGATGGCCAGCATCAGTTGCAGGTCTTGCCGCACCACCCGCACCACCGACTCCGGGCTGCCCCCAACGCCGACCCAGGTCGTCAGCCCCTTGGGCCCCAACGGCGGGTAGACCACCTGATTGGTCAGGGGGGTGCGGGTCTGGCCGTGCCAGTTGACGACGGGTTGACGCACCAGTTGCGCGAAGATGTCCAGCTTTTCCTCGAACAGAATATCGTAGTCATTCAGGGCATAGCCAAACAGCGGATAGCTTTCGGTGAAAGACCCGCGGCCAAGGATCACTTCGGCGCGGCCTTTGGAAATGGCGTTGAGTGTCGAAAAGCGCTGAAACACCCGGATCGGATCATCCGATGACAGCACCGTGACAGCCGTACCAAGGTGGATCTTGCTGGTGCGGGCGGCGATGGCGGCCAGCAGCACCTCGGGCGATGAAATCGCGAAATCGGGGCGGTGGTGTTCGCCCAGACCTATGAAATGCACGCCCGTCTGATCGGCCAGAACCGCCTGTTCGACCACATCACACAATACTTGTTCCATCGGCAGATCGCGGCCATCAGGGCCGTGCGATACGTCGCCAAAGGTATCAAGGCCCAGTTCGATGGTCATGTCTGCTCTCCTGTTGCGTGGGGCCAGACATAAGGGCAGCCGCGCGACAGGGAAAGTCCGCGCGACTGCACAGGCGATGTTCGGTCAGCCTACATAGGCGCGCAGGGCCGCCTCGGTGCCGTGATCGCGCACGCAGGCAAGTTGCGCGGCGAAGGTGGCCGGGAAGGTCGGATGATCGGCAAGATCGCCATAGATCGTGCGTTGTTCCAGCCAGACCTGCGGGTTGCTTTGCGCCGCGATGGCGCAGGCCTGCAGTGCGTCCCAGTTGGGATCGTTGGGCGCAATCGGGGTGCCTTTGTCGGACACGCCCGCGCAATAGCGGCACCACAGGGCAGAGACCAACGCCAGACCTTCGGCCTTTTTCCCCATTGCCAGCGCGTCTCGCAGCGGTGGCACGATGAATTTCGGCTGTCGGTTCGAGCCGTCAAGGCAGAGGCGACGTTCGGTGTCGGCAACCTCGGGATTCGAGAACCGCTCGACAATCTGTGCATAGTACGCGGTCAGATCGGTGTTCGGCACCGGGGCAACGGTTGGGATGATCTCGGTGGTTTCCAGCTTGTTCAGAAAGCCAAGGATCAGCGGATGCGCCATCGCTTCGTGAACATATTCGATGTCAAGAAGACCGCCGGGGTAGGCGATGGTGGCGTGGCCGCCGTTCAGGATGCGGATCTTCATCGCCTCATAGGCGTGGACATGTGGGGTAAAGGTCACGCCCACCTTTTCCAGCGCAGGGCGGCCCGCAGGGAAGTTATCTTCCAGCACCCATTGCCGGAAGGGTTCACAGGTGACAGGCACCGGGTCTTGCAGGCCGAATGACTCGGCCATTGCACGCTCACGCGGGCCGGTGGCGGGGGTGATCCGATCCACCATGCCGTTGGGGAAGGCGACATTGGCGTTGATCCAGTCGGCAAGGTCCGGATCGGACAGCCGGGCAAGCCCGACCACGGCGGCCTGGGCGACATGGCCATTGCCGGGCAGGTTATCGCAAGACATCACGGTAAAGGGCTGGTGGCCCGCCGCGCGCCGCAGTTTCAGCGCGGCAATGATAGCGCCAAAAGCGGTGCGGTGCGGATTAGCGGCGTCTGCGGCAATCTCGGGGGCGGCAGGATCGAACGCGCCAGTCGCTGGATCAATGAAATAGCCGCCTTCTGTGACGGTCAGCGACACGATGCGGATTTCCGGCGCGGCCATCGCAGTGATCAGGGCGGCGTTGTCAGGCTGTACCGGGATAAATCCGGTCATTGCGCCAATCCGGCGGGCAGATTTGCCAGCGGGATCAAGTTCGATCACCGTCGAAAGGCAATCCTGCGCCACCAGCGCCTCGCGCATGCGCGCATCGCCTTCGCGCACGCCAGCGCCAAGAATGGCCCAATCCTGCGACAGGCCCATCGCAAACAGGTCGTCCAGATAGACGGCCATATGGGCGCGATGAAAATTGCCAAGGCCGATATGCACGATTCCAGGGCGCAGCGCGCTGCGGTCATAGGCGGGCATCTGGACGGTTTGCGAATGGGTGTTCATCATCAGGCCATCCAGTTTCCACCGTCTACCCCGAAAGTCTGGGCGACGATGTATTGAGCCTCGTCGGTGGCAAGGAAGATTGCCATGCCGGTCAGATCGGCGGCGGTGCCCATGCGACCAAAGGGTACGCCAGCACCCACGATACGCTTCTTTTCGCCCAGCGGACGGTTTTCGAACTTGGCAAACATCGAGTCCACATGATCCCAATGTTCACCATCGACCACACCGGGGGCAATCGCGTTGACATTGATCTTGTGCTGGATCAACCCAAGCCCCGCCGATTGGGTCAGACTGATCACGGCTGCCTTGGTGGCGCAATAAACGCCAACCAGGGCTTCACCACGACGCCCCGCCTGAGACGCCATGTTGATGATTTTCCCACCCTGCCCACGCGCGATCATGTGACGCGCGGCGGCCTGGGTGCAAAACAGCGTACCGGCCACGTTGACCGCGAACAGCTTGTCATAGGACGCACGCGTGATGTCGGCAAAGGGCGACGCATCAAACAGGGCCGCATTGTTGATCAGAATGTCCAACTTGCCCATTTGCGCGATGGCGCTGGTAAAACCTGCGTCGATGCTGGCCTGATCGGTCACATCCATCTGCACGCCAATGGCCTTGGGGCCAAGTGCCGCCGCGGCCGCCGCAACCGCTTCGGCGTTGATGTCAGCCAAGGCGACTGTGGCACCTTCTGCGATATAGGCGCGGGCGAATTCATAGCCGATGCCGCGCGCGGCCCCGGTGATCAGTGCCGTTTTTCCGTTCAGTCTCATGCCATTGCCTTTCCGTCTGCGCCAAAGCGGTGCAGTTTGCCGGGCTGCAGAGCAAGCCCGATCTTGTCGCCATGATGTAGATTCAGTTCGCCACCGGCCCGCACCGTGATCGGATCAAGCCCCGGCACCGAAACCTTCAGGAATGTATCAGATCCCAGATGTTCAGACAGACCGACAATACCCTGCCACGGACCCTCGTCCGAGATTTCCAGATGCTCGGGACGGATGCCGATGGTGGTCGCCCCATGCTTGGCCGCCTCTGCCCCGGTGATCAGGTTCATCTTGGGGCTGCCGATAAAGCCTGCAACGAAGGTGTTTGCCGGGCTGCGGTACAGGTCCAAAGGCGAACCGACCTGTTCGATCCGACCCGCGTTCAAGACGACAATCTTGTCTGCCATCGTCATCGCTTCGACCTGATCATGGGTCACGTAAACCATGGTGGTTTTCAGTGTCTGATGAAGTTCGCTGATCTCTTGACGCATGTTCACGCGCAGGGCCGCATCGAGGTTTGACAGCGGCTCGTCAAACAGAAACGCCGCCGGTTCGCGCACAATCGCCCGGCCAATCGCGACACGCTGGCGCTGACCACCAGAAAGTTGACCCGGCTTGCGGTCAAGATAGTTGGTCAGGTTCAGGATTTTCGCGGCACCGTTGACCTTTTTGTCGATGTCTTCCACCGACATCCCCGCCATTTTCAGCGGAAACGCGATATTCTTGCGCACCGTCATATGCGGATAAAGCGCATAGGACTGAAACACCATTGCAAGGCCACGCTTGGCGGGCGGCAGGTCTGTGGCGTCGGCCCCGTCGATGGCGATGGTGCCCGAGGTGGTATCTTCAAGCCCCGCAATCAGCCGCAGCAAGGTGGACTTGCCACAGCCAGAGGGTCCGACAAACACGACAAACTCGCCGTTTTCGATGGACAGGTCCAAAGAAGGGATCACATCAACATCGCCAAAGGATTTACGAACGGCCGTAAGGGTTATCTTGCCCATGATTTTCTACTTCCCTTATTTCACTGCGCCAAAGGTCAGGCCGCGGACAAGTTGCTTCTGGCTGAACCAGCCAAGGATCAGGATCGGGGCGATGG
>CAZCFC010000061.1:0-13501 GCA_964497815.1 uncultured Cypionkella sp. | reverse complement strand
GGGTTCTTCCGGCAATTCGAACTGGTGCTGATCGCTGCGGATGAACGCGACGTGGTCCGCCTGCGCACCAATCTGCGGCACGAGGATGTGCATCTGTTCCCGGTCAAACTGAACGCGGAACAACGTCAGACCTTGTTCCTGACCTATCTGGATCTTGGCAACAAGCTGGCTGCAAAACCGCAATTCTACAACACCGTCACCGCCAACTGCACCTCAACGGTCTATCGCCTTGTGCAGGTGATCAAGCCAGACATGCCGTTGGACCGCCGCTTGCTGCTTTCAGGGCAACTGCCAGAGTATATTGACGAATTGGGCGGTCTACCCGGTGATCTGCCAATGAAGCAACGCCGCCAGATGGCTGCCATCACCGCCCGCGCCCAAAGCATTGGCCCGGATCAAGACTATTCAAGCGTGATCCGCAGTACGAATTGACAACAGTTATCCTATTGCGTGCCAGGTTCTCTTGGAAACAGTCGCGTCGGAAAACGCGCTCGGGTGTTCGCTACAAGTCACGATTTTCGGTCCAATCGAAACCAGACACGCTTTGAAATTGTCATCCTGTCTGCGCAAATATCCCACGGGGATGCGGGGGTGTGAACCCCCCGCCCTACTCAGCCTTACCGATTGTTGAATTTGCCCTTCAACGCATCGGCAAAAGCATTGCTGCCCCCCGACGGCCCTGCCGTTGTCGGCAAAGGTTTGCCCCGCTGAACGGCGGGGGCAGGTCCGCGTTCTTTTGCCTGTTCGCGTGCCTCGGCCGAATCCGATTTCATGGTCAACCCGATACGCTTGCGGGCGGCATCCACCTCGACCACACGCACCTTCACCACATCGCCCGCCTTGACCACCTCATGCGGGTCTTTGACGAATTTGTCGGCAAGCTGGCTGACATGGACCAGGCCGTCCTGATGCACCCCGATGTCAACAAACGCGCCAAAGGCCGCGACGTTGGTGACCGTGCCTTCCAGCAGCATCCCCGGCTTCAGGTCTTTGATATCATTGATACCGTCGGCAAAGGTGGCGGTCTTGAAGCTGGGGCGCGGGTCGCGACCGGGCTTTTCCAGCTCGGCCAGGATGTCTTTCACCGTGGGCAGGCCGAACTTGGCATCGACAAAGGCACGCGGATCAAGGGTTTTCAGGGCCTGCGGATCGGCCATCAACGCGCGGATGTCGCGGCCACAAGCGGCCACGATCTTGCGCGCCACATCATAGGCTTCGGGGTGAACCGACGATGCATCCAACGGCTCTTTGCCGCCCGTGATCCGCAAGAATCCAGCCGCCTGCTCAAAGGCTTTCGGGCCCAGCCGCGCCACTTTCAGCAACTCTCGCCGCGTCGCAAACGGCCCGTTGGCGTCGCGGTGGCTGACGATTGCCTCGGCCAGTCCCGGGCCGACACCCGACACCCGGGCCAAAAGCGGTGCAGAGGCGGTGTTCAGATCAACCCCCACGGCATTCACGGCGTCTTCCACCACCGCCTCAAGACTGCGGCCCAGACGGTGCTGATCGACGTCATGTTGATACTGACCGACACCAATCGCCTTCGGCTCGATCTTGACCAGTTCGGCCAGCGGGTCCTGCAGACGCCGCGCAATCGAAACCGCACCGCGCAGCGATACATCCAGCCCCGGGAATTCCCTGGAGGCAAGTTCCGACGCGGAATAAACCGATGCACCGGCTTCGGACACGATCACCTTCAAGGGCTTGTCGCTGCCCGGCAGCACCGCAAGCAGATCGGCCACCATCTTTTCGGTTTCCCGGCTGGCAGTGCCGTTGCCGATCGAAATCAGCTTGACCCCATGTTTCGCAATCAGTTGCGCAATCACCACCTGCGCACCGCGCAAATCGTTCTTGGGCTGGAACGGATAGACAGTGTCGGTCGCCAGCACCTTGCCCGTCGCATCCACGACGGCCACTTTGACGCCGGTGCGGATGCCCGGATCAAGACCCATCGTGGCCTTCCCTCCTGCCGGAGCGGCAAGCAGCAAGTCCTTCAGATTGCGAGCGAATACGTTGATCGCCTCGGCCTCGGCCCGTTCGCGCAGATCTGCCATCAAATCCAGCGTCAGCGACGTTTTAAGCTTGACCCGCCAGGCCCAGCTTGCGGCTTCACGCAGCCATGCGTCCCCCGGCCCACGCCCGGCCGCATTCAGGGCCGCACCGCACGCCCGTTCGGCGGGGCTTTCGCCTTTGGGTGCATCAGGGTCGATCTCCAGATCAAGCGTCAGGAAGCCTTCGTTCTGCCCACGCAGCATCGCCAGAACGCGGTGGCTGGGGGCCCCGGCCCAAGCCTCGTTATGGGCGAAATAATCGCTGAACTTGGCACCTTCAGCTTCTTTGCCCGCAACGCCCTTGGCCGACAGCCGCGCCACCTGTTTCATATGGCCCCGCAGGCGGCCCAAAAGGGTGGCATCTTCGGCCAGCCCCTCGGCAAGGATGTCGCGCGCGCCCTCAAGGGCAGCTTTCACATCCGCCACAGCCTCGGAGATGTAAGATTTCGCCAAGGCCGCAGGATCAAGGCTGCGGTCGGCCAGAATCGCCTCGGCCAGCGGACCCAGCCCGTTTTCACGGGCGATCATCGCGCGGGTGCGGCGTTTGGGCTTGTAGGGCAGATAAATGTCTTCCAACTCGGACTTGGTTGTGGCGCGGGCCAAAGAGACGGACAGCGCATCGGTCAGCTTGCCCTGTTCGGTGATCGAAGACAGAATCGATGCACGCCGGGATTCGAACTCGCGCAGGTACACCAGACGTTCGGCCAGATTGCGCAATTGGGTGTCGTCCAGCCCCCCCGTTACCTCTTTGCGATAGCGCGCGATGAAGGGCACGGTGGCGCCTTCGTCCAGCAAGGTGATCGCTGATGTCACCTGCGCCGGGCTGGCCCCGATTTCTGTAGCAATAACAAGGGGGATACGACGCGCGGCTTCGGGGGACATATGGGCTTCCTTCAGTTAGGATGCCGACCATATCCTTTGCCCGCGCCGGGGCCAAGAGCCGCCGTTCAGCACCTGGCAAGCAGTTGCCTGCCCACCGGACAGGAAATAACCATGAATCTCGGGAAGGAATGGTACCACGTCCCCGGCTCGAACGGGGGACCTCTTGATCCACAATCAAGCGCTCTAACCAACTGAGCTAACGCGGCACTTACGGGGGATTTAGCGCCGCCTTCTGGGGATTGCAAGGGCAGGATTGCCAAAGATTGTCCCTCTTGTTACGCGGATGCAAAGATAAAGGAGCCATACCATGGGCATCGACAAACAAAGCGACACGGCAGCCAACATTCAGATCGGCCCGACCGATCAGGGGATGGTGCGGATTTACATCGAGGCCGACGGCGGCATCGACCTGCCGCTGGATTTTGACCCCGAAGAAGCGGATGAGATCGCTGAAGAACTGCGCGCGGCGGCCGAGGCGGCACGGGCGATGGCAGACGGCGCTAAACCGAAGAAAAAGCGCTGACACCGGGATCACGGAACGCCTGCAACCGCAGCGCGGCGTGGCGGGCGAATTTTTGCAGCATCACCTTGCGGCGGGCGGCGGGCAGTGGCGTGTCCTGCCCCATCCGCAGTATCGCTGCGTCATAGGCGTCAGCGACGATCAGGCCAGTCCCTTCGGGCAACAGTTCGGTGGGAAAATCGCCATCCACCGCCCAGAAAAACCGATCGCACCATTCCAGATAACCCTGCCACTTCTGATCCGCGCGAAAGTCGGCCCGGCTGGATTTGCATTCGATGATCCAGACTTCGCCCTTCGGCCCCAGCGCCATCACGTCGACTCGCAGACCGGGGGTGGGCACCAATTCCTCGACCGTGACAAAATCAAACTGCCGCAATGCCCGGCAAACCCCACGGGCAAGACGTTGACCGGGCATCGCGGGCAAAGGGGCCGATTCATCCAATATCATGTCATCCATGGCCGAAATATGAACCAAAGGTGAACGCCCTGCAAGTTGCTGCCGCATTGACAGCGCAGGCACCGCCCCTTAATGCGGGCGCACCGAAAAATGTCTGACCGGTTGGTTATCCCGGTTCCCGCGCAAGCGGAATGTAGCGTCTGGTTGAAGGGCGCGAACCCACGGTGCTTTCACAGCGCGATCTGGCGCAGAACCGATGGACCACACTATGACACACTCGACACGGACGATCCTGCTGGCGCAATTGTTCATCTCTTGCATGATGGCGGCTTTGATGACCGGCATTTTTGGTTTTATCAACCTTGGGGCAACGGCAGCGTTTCTGCACCAATGGGGGCGCAACTTTGCCACGGCGTGGCCGATTGCCTTCCTGCTGTCGCTGGGCGTCGGGCCGATTGCCTTCAAAATAGCGTATCAGATCAATCGCTTGCTACCCTAATTCGTCATAGGCCTTGCGAGAATCCCTGATCACGCCTACATTCAAAAGTGGCGGGTTCTGCTCTTCTCGTGAATGGCCCTTTTCCAGTGGCCGATAAGCATCTCCGAGGGAGCTGGCTCTGGCAAGATCCTGGTCTTGCTACCTGGCGACCAACCTGAACACTCAGGCTCTCGGGAAACTCACGCCATCACGGCCGCTGCGGGCCCGCCACCTTTGCCGCAGTCTGTCGGATCGGCACCAGTCCTGCGGTATCGGGGGCGCGGCTGCCGCCTTTGGGCCCGGTGTCCTGCGGATCCGCAAGGCGCATCACGGCGATGGCAAATTGCACGCCAGCAAAGACCACACCGTTCATCACGATCATCATGAAGGCCGCGACAAAGCCCATGTCGGAATCAAGAATCAGATGGCGCAGGCCCGCCACATCTTGCCACAGCAACAGCCCCAGAAAGACCACCGACAGCGCGAAACCGATGGCGACGTTGACGATATAAAGTTTGATCAGTTTTGGCATGGCAGCCCCCGTTTGTGACAGAGTACCACGCCTATGGTGAATGAAAAGCGAACGCTTTGACGCAGCTCATTCGATCGGCGGGGCAAAGACCAGTTCGTGGCCGCCACCGGTCAGCGTCAACGTCCCCTGCCCTGCCTAGGCGAACTCGATCCCCTGCAGCACCTGAAAATATGCAGCCTCCTCCGCCATTTGCGGACAGGCCATCTTGGTCGCCCCGATTGCCCGCATCCTGAAGCTGTCGTCGGCTTGGGTCAAATCAGCGAAATAGTGATTGCAGGGCGCCTGCCCCGTGACCCGGCCCGGCTGGCCCAGATCAAGGGTGGCACTGTAGGCTGCGGGTTTGCCATCAACTGTGGTCAAAACCCACTCAATCCCCGTGAAACCGGGGGCAAGCGCCGCTTCGTCGGCATGGCCGGATTGGACGCAAGCCGCCAGAACAAGGCCCGCCAAGGAAAGGTATTTCATCGCATCTGTCCTTTTCCGTACGGGATAAGACTGTAACGCGCGCCAGAACCCGATCCTTGGCGCGGGCCGTTCAAAATGCCTCGGGCTTGGCCTCACGCGCCATGTGGTCCAGCACGGCGTTGACGAATTTGGATTCCTTGCCCTCGGGAAAGAAGGCCTTGGCCACATCGACATACTCGTTGATCACCACCTTGGGCGGCGTCACCATCTGTGTCATCTCTGCCCCGGCGGCGCGGAACAGGGCGCGGATCACCGGGTCAATCCGGTCAATCGGCCATTTCGCGACCAAAGCGCGGTCCGTCATCTGGTCGATCATCGCCTGATAGTTCACGGCATGGTCCAACACGGCGCGAAAGTGATCGGCGTCACCCTCGGCCATCTCATCACCATCATAAACCGCACCGAATCGGTGGGTTTCAAACTCGCGGCGGATCGATTCCACCGTCTGGCCCGAGGCCTCCATCTGAAACAACGCCTGCACGGAATAAAGGCGCGCGGCGGATTTCATTTGTTTCTTGTCTGGCTTGGTCATGGTCGAAAGCCGATCCCTTTGGTGTCGGTCGCCCATTTGCGCGACAAAGCGATAAGGTGCAAGGCCGCCGCAGCTGCGCCGCCGCCTTTGTTTTGGCCCGCAGGGTCTGCGCGCACCTCGGCCTGAGCGCGGTTTTCGACGGTCAGAATGCCATTGCCAATCGCCGCGCCGTTCAGCCCCAGCATGGAAATCGCACGGCTGGAATCGTTGCAGACCGTGTCATAATGGGTGGTTTCCCCCCGGATCACACAGCCCAGCGCCACATAGCCGTCGAATTTCGCCATACGCTCGGCCAGCGCAATCGCGGTGGGCACTTCCAAAGCGCCGGGCACTTCGATCACCTCAACCTCGGCCCCGCAGTCGGCCGCCACACCGCGCGCGCCCGCAACCAGATTGTCTGCGATGTCCTTGTAGTAAGGGGCGACCACGATCAGCAGCTTGACCGGCTTGTCAAATGTCGGAAGCGGCAGGGTGTAGTGGTTTTCATTGGCAGCCATGGTTCACTCCACTATCGCGCGCGTGCCGGTGATCGACAGGCCATAAGCATCAAGGCCCACCACTTTGGGGGCTTTGGAATTGGTGACAAGGGTGATCTCGGTCAGTCCAAGGGATGACAGGATCTGCGCGCCAAGCCCGTATTGGCGCAGGGTTTGCGGGCTTGCCTCACCGGGTTCGACCAACTTCATCGAGGTGTCACGCAGCAGCACGACCACACCGCGCCCCTCGGCCGCAATCACCCGCATGGCACCCTGCAAATCACCCACGTGATCGTCGCCCACGCCCAGAACATCCTCAAGCGGGTTCAGAGTGTGCATGCGCACCAGAACCGGGCCATCCGCGCCCAGATCGCCCTTGGTCAGAACCACATGTTCGTCACCATGGGTTTCATCGGCAAAGATCCGCATCAGCCAATCGCCGCCATGCACCGAAGAGACCCGCTTTACCGAACGTTCCTTGACCAGATTGTCGTGGCGGCGACGGTAGGCGATCAGATCGGAAATCGTGCCGATCTTCAGGTTGTGTTTCTGGGCGAACGACACCAGATCAGGCAACCGGGCCATGGTGCCATCATCGTTCATGATCTCGCAGATCACGCCAGAAGGGTTCAGGCCGGCAAGCCGGGAAATGTCAGTCGCCGCCTCGGTATGTCCGGCGCGCACCAGCACGCCGCCATCGCGGGCCCGCAGAGGAAAGACGTGGCCGGGGGTGGCAATATCGGCAGGCCCCGCCTTGGGATCAATCGCCACGGCAATCGTCACGGCGCGGTCTTTGGCGGAAATTCCGGTCTCGACTCCTTCGCGCGCCTCGATCGACACGGTGAAGGCTGTTTCGTGACGGCTTGAATTCTTTGACGCCATCAAGGGCAGCGCCAATTGATCAATCCGATCAGACGTCAGCGTCAGGCAGATCAACCCGCGGCCATGGGTGGCCATGAAATTCACGGCCTCGGGCGTCGCCATCTGGGCGGGGATCACCAGATCGCCTTCATTCTCGCGATCTTCATGGTCAACAAGGATGAACATGCGCCCGTTGCGGGCATCGTCGATGATCTCTTCAACGGACGAGATAGCGTCCGAATAATCGGTGCGGTGTTCGGTCATGATATGGTTTCCTGCAGCTCTCTGGCTTGCCATAGCGCGAAGGCGGGCCAAATGCCAGTGCGGCCCTATGCCCCGAAGAACAGATCTGCCGAAAGATAACCCGCCAGACGTCCGGCAACCATCCGATCCTGTTCCAGCGCGTGATCACCCACCAGCCCCCCCCCGCGCGCGGCAGGCTGCCGATGGCGGTGCGGATGTGCCGGGGCCTGTTCGCGGAATTTCGACAGAGCATGGGGCGCGGGGTGGGTTGCGTGCAGGCTGTCAGGATTGGCGGCGGCCAGCAAAGGCACTGTCAGCGGCGCCACGGCAAGGCCGATCAGGGTGCAATCCTGCACTGCCCGCAGGCGCGCGACCTAAGCCGCGTCGATCGTGGGGGCAAGAGCGCCGCACGCGCAGAACGCCCGCCATGCCGCACTGGGCTGCATGGGAGGCCCACCGTTCTGTCCGATCATTGCCACTCGCGCAGGCGGGCCACATAGCGGGCCATCGTATCCACTTCAAGGTTGACGCGGTCCCCCACCTGCACCCCGCCCCAAGTGGTGACTTTCTGGGTGTGCGGGATAAAGTTGATACCGAAATCACAGCCATCGACCTCATTCACCGTCAGCGAGGTGCCGTTCAGTGCAACCGACCCCTTGGGCGCGATGAACCTGGCCAGGGGCTCTGGCGCGCGGAAGGTCACGCGGACGCTTTCACCTTCCGGGGCGACGCGGATCACCTCGGCCACGCCATCCACATGGCCCGACACGATATGGCCCCCCAGCTCATCCCCCACCTTCAACGCGCGTTCCAGGTTCAGCCGCTGGCCCACATGCCAGTCAGAAAGATTGGTCTTGCTGACCGTTTCGGCCGAGATTTGCACGTCAAACCAATTGCGGGGGGTCTGGCCCAGCGCAACCACCGTCAGGCAGACCCCTTCGCAGGCAATCGACGCGCCAATATCTATGCGCGCCACGTCATAGGCGGTACCGATGCGCGCGCGCAGGTCGCCGCGTTGCTCCAATTCCAGCACTTCGCCCATATCGGTCACGATCCCGGTGAACATTCGCATCCCCTTGCTTTGCGACCCAAATCTAAACCGGGCACGAGCCTGCGGCAAGCCTTGCCAAATGCCTCAAATTTGCCGCGCTTGGGACCTATCGGTTAAGCAGGCGTGGGAATTCCCCTTTCAAGATCGGCAAGAAGCGCGCAATCAAAGGGAAAACGCGGGGTCACATGCAGGTTACGGGGCAAAATCGCCGGTTTCTTTTTCTGCAGGGTCCACATGGGCCCTACTTCCACAGGCTTGGCAAAATGTTGCAGGCGGCGGGGGCGACGGTGTGGCGCGTGGGCTTCAACCGGGGTGACCGCGCGTTTTGGCCCAGCGCCAATTTCCTTCCCTATCGCGGCACGCCTGATCAATGGCCGGCAGCCTTTGGCGCCTTGATTGCCGAGAAAGGCATCACCGACATCGTTCTTTACGGCGACACCCGGCCCATTCACGCCCATGCCGTGGCGATGGCAAGGGACGCGGGCCTGACCGTGCATGTGTTCGAAGAAGGTTATCTGCGCCCCTATTGGATCACCTATGAACGCGGCGGGTCGAACGGGCATTCGCGGCTGATGCAGATGTCGGTGCCACAAATGCAAAAGGCACTCGAGTCGTTGGACATGGACCTGCCAGACGCACCCGCGCGCTGGGGTGACATGCGACAGCACATGTTCTGGGGCGCGCTGTATCATTGGTTCGTTCTGACTGGATTCTGGGATTATCGCAATTTTCGCCCACATCGCGCCCTGACAGTGGGGCAGGAATTCTGGCTTTATGTAAAGCGGCTGGCCCTGCTGCCCTTCCACCGGTGGGAGCGGATCGCAGCCACATTCCGCATCAAGCACGGCGGTTTCCCCTATCATCTGGTGTTGCTGCAGCTGGAACATGATGCCAGCTTTCAGATGCACTCTCCGTTCAAGACCATGTCCGAATTTCTGGCGGTGGTGATGGAGGGCTTTGCCAAAGGCGCCTCGCCACACCACCATATCGTGTTCAAGGCCCACCCGCTTGAAGATGGTCGCGTCCCTGTCGCGCGGGAAATCAGGCGGCTGGCGCGGCTGCACGGGGTTGAGGCGCGGGTGCATTTCGTGCGCGGCGGCAAGTTGGCGGCGCTTTTGAACCATGCCCGCTCGGCCATCACGGTGAATTCCACAGCGGCCCAACAGGTGCTTTGGCGCGGACTGCCCATCAAGACCTTTGGCGCAGCCGTCTATGCCAAACCGGAATTCGTATCGACCCAAAGCCTGAAGGATTTCTTCACCCTGCCCACACGGCCCGACAGCCGCGCCTACCGCGACTATCGGCACTATTTGTTGGAAACCAGCCAGGTTCCGGGCGGTTTCTACAGCTCGCGCGGGCGACGAGAGCTGTTACGTCAGGTGGTAGACATGATGCTGCAACCCGAAGATCCCTATGATGCGCTGACCTCTGGCAAAGCGGCACCACGGCAACAGTTGCGGCTGGTAAATTGAACAACCAAAGCAAGACTGGCGTTTTGTATCGTCTTTCTGTAGGTTTACAGGCAAAACTTGAGGCAAATCCAGTTAAAGGAGCCCGGGCAGTGAAAATTACCGGATCGAGGGGGGCGAAGGCCCTTGCCCTTTTGGCGCTTGTTGGCGCGGTTGGGGCCTGTGGCCTGCCGCGTTCAGGCCCCAACAAGGCAGAAATCTTCAAAGGTTCGGTGTTGAAAGAAGGCGATGCCTACATCGTGGCGGTCAACGCCCGCGTGACGCGCGCCACTGCGGTGGTGCCCGCCTTTGGCTTTGGATCCAGCTTCCGCAATGCAGGGGTGATGGGATCTGACGTGATATCGCCCGGCGACGTGCTGGGCCTGACCATCTTTGAAAACGTCAAGGATGACCCGCTTTTGGGCAACACCGGCCAACGGGTTTCGGCGCTGTCGGAAATTCAGGTCGACGGGCAGGGCTATATCTTTGTGCCCTATGCCGGAAAGATCAAGGCAGCAGGGCAATCCCCCGACGGCCTGCGCGAAATCATCACCAAAAAACTGGACACCCAGACCCCGGATCCACAGGTTTCCGTGCAGCGTCTGGCGGGCGATGGCTCGACAGTCACCGTTTCGGGCTTTGCGGGCGGTCAGGGCGTGTTCCCGATCGAACGTCCGACACGCACGCTGACGTCGATGCTGGCCAAGGCCGGAGGGGTGACGATCGAACCCGCCGTGGCCATCGTTCGCGTGACGCGCGGCGGCAAGACCGGACAGGTATGGCTGGAAGATCTGTATTCCAACCCCAGTCTGGACATCGCGCTGCGTCCCGGAGACAAGATTGCGATCGAGCGTGATACCCGCGCTTTCGTTGCCTTGGGCGCGACAGGCGCGCAAAACCGGGTTCCGTTTGAACAGCAAACCCTTTCGGCGATTGAGGCGATTGCGATTGTGGGCGGCCTGAATTCGTCCACCGCCGACCCTACGGGCGTCTTTGTGTTCCGCAACGAACCCGAAGAAATCGCCAATGCGGTTCTGGGGCGCAAAGACCTGAAAGGGGATCAGCGCATGATCTATGTGCTGGACCTGACGCAGCCGACCGGCATGTTTGAGGCCCGCGATTTCGTTGTTCGCGATGGCGACACGGTTTATGTCACCGAAGCCCCCTATGTGCAGTGGACAAAAACCCTGTCGGCCATCACCGGCACCACAGGGGCCGCGGATTCGCTTGCCACAGCGGGCAACTGAGGCCGCCTTGTCCGGCAGCGGGCAGAAAAATCAGGCCGTCGGGGATCATCTCCGGCGGCTTTTCTTTTACAACGCGGGTTTTCTGCGCCAACCGCGTTTGCGGCGGATTTTGGCGTTGGCCGGCCATGATCTGTGTCTGGGAATGCCTCGGGCGGGCGATGGCGTGGCGGTCTGGGGGCGTAGCCCCTATGCCGCACGCGGCGAGGCGGTGGCGGCGGCCAAGGGCCTGCCCGTGGTGCGGATAGAGGATGCCTTTCTGCGCAGCCTGCGCCCCGGCCGGATGGGAGAGCCGCCGCTGGGTTTGATGATTGACCCCCATGGTGTGCATTTCGACAGCGCCGCGCCCTCGGCGCTGGAGCGGATTCTGGCGCACCACCCCTTGGATGATTCGAACCTTCTGGCCCGATCTCGTGATGGTTTAGCCCGCATTCGCGCATTGGATTTGTCAAAATACAATATTCACGTCACCGATGCCCCCCTGCCCCCGCCGGGCTATGTTCTGGTGGTGGATCAGACGCGGGGCGATGCCTCGGTTGCGCATGCGGGGGCCACGGCGGCCACGTTTCACGATATGCTGACGGCGGCGCGGCTGGATCATCCGCATGCGCGCATTGTGATCAAGACCCATCCCGAGACTGCGCTTGGCCTGCGGGCGGGGCATTTTTCGGCGGCAGATGCGGGGGATCGTGTCAGCCTGTTGACTGATCCGGTGTCCCCCTGGCGCCTGCTGGATGGGGCAGTGGCAGTCTATACCGTGTCCTCGCAACTGGGGTTTGAGGCGATTTTGGCAGGGCATCGCCCGCAGGTGTTCGGCCAGCCCTTTTATGCAGGCTGGGGGCTAAGCGCCGATCAGAACCCGGTGGCAAGACGGCGGCGCAGTTTGACAAAGGTACAGCTTTTCGCAGCCGCGATGATCCTTGCACCAGTGTGGTACGATGCGCACCATGACCGGCTGTGCAGCTTTGAAGAGGCCGTCGATCAGTTGGAGGCAACGGTGCGGGCACACCGCGAGGATCGTGCGGGGCATGTGGCCTGCGGCATGCGGCTGTGGAAGCGCAGCCGGTTGCAGGCGGTATTTGGCCAGGATACGCCGCTGATCTTTCAGGATGATCCGGACAAGGCATTGGCTGCCGCGCGCGGTACGGGCCGCGGGTTGTTGATCTGGGCAGGCAAGGAACCACAGGGATTGCCGGTTGACTGGCCCATCCGCCGGGTCGAGGACGGCTTTGTGCGGTCGCGCGGGCTGGGGGCAGAGTTGGTGCCTCCGCTCAGCCTTGTGACCGATGATCTGGGGATTTACTACGACCCAAACCGCCCCAGCCGACTGGAACAGATGATCCAGACTCCACTTTCGCCCGCCGCGCGCAGGCGTACCGAAAAGCTGGTGCGGGCGCTGCTGGACGCGCGGTTGTCAAAATACAACCTTGTCGGCGCGCCTTGGCCCGACCTGCCCGATGGCCCGCGCATCCTGGTGCCCGGCCAGGTCGAAGATGATGCGTCTATCCGGCTTGGCGCGGGGAAGGTTCGCACCAACCTTGGCCTGTTGCGGGCGGCGCGCGATGCCCATCCCGACGCGCGATTGATCTACAAACCCCACCCCGACGTCGAGGCTGGCCTGCGCCCCGGTGTTCTGGCCGCTGACCATGTGCAGACCCTTGGGGCAACGCTTGTACCCCACGCCGATCCGATCCGGTTGATCGAGGCCTGTGACGCCGTTTTCACCATGACCTCACTGCTGGGATTTGAGGCCCTGCTGCGCGGCAGGCCCGTCACATGTCTGGGTGCGCCATTCTATGCCGGGTGGGGCTTGACCCACGACCTTGGCCCGATCCCCGAGCGCCGCCTGCGCGCCCCCGACGGCCACCCGTTGCAGCGACCCGATCTGATGCAACTGGCCCATGCCGCCCTGATTGCCTATCCGCGCTATTACGATCCCATCACCCGCCGCCCCTGCCCGCCCGAGGTGGTGGTGGACAGACTGGTGCATGGAACCGACACCCCAACAGGCCTTGGCCTGCGTCTGCTGTCGAAACTTCAGGGCCATTTCGCCACCTACGCACAGTTCTGGCGCTAGGCCTTCCGCCCCCTCAGCTGCGAAAGCAGCGCTGCCCCTATCAGGACATGGCCCTGCAATGCCCCGCCGGGCGACGGATCGCCGTCGTGCTGCCCTGACGGCGTGCGTTGTCGTGGCGCTGCCCCCACAGACCCCCATGCACGCGCTTCAACGCCCATTTCGACAAATTGGGGCCGAACATCCGCAAAATCAGCCAATTTACGCGGTTCAACCGCACCTTTCGCCTGATCAGCGGGAACTGCGGCGC